>NZ_JBJLSK010000008.1:0-184446 GCF_050871965.1 Kineococcus lubricus | reverse complement strand
GCGGGTCCTGGTCGGGTTGTCGATCCGGCACGTCGGCCCGACCGCGGCCCGGGCGCTGGCCGAGCAGTTCGGGTCGAGGGGGGGGGGGCCGGGCGCCCCCCCCCCCCCCCCCCCCCCCCCCCCCCGCGCGGGGCCCCCCCCCCCCCCCCCCCCCCCCCCCCCCCCCGCCGCAGCAGCTGCGGGTCGGACAGGTACGTGCTGGAGGTGTTGATGGACAGCCGCAGGTCGTGGCCGGCCGCGCGCCAGGCGGACAGGTCGGCGACGGCGCGCCGGGCGACGTGGACCGTCAACGCGGGCAGCAGCCGGCGTTCCTCCACGACGTCCAGGAACGCCCCGGGGGCCAGCAGCCCCCGGCGCGGGTGGCGCCAGCGGACCAGCGCCTCCACGCCCACGACGTCGCCACCGGCGCAGACCTGCGGCTGGTAGTGGACCTCGAACTGGTCCGAGGCCCCCGCCGGGGCGTCCGGGCCCAGCAGCGCGAGCAGCTCGTCCGACAGGGCCAGGCGTTCGCGCCAGGCGCGGTCGGCGGCGTCGTCGTGGACGGCCACGCCGTCCCCGGACCCCTTGGCCGCGTACATCGCCGCGTCGGCGCGGCGCAGCAGCTCGGTGCCGGTCAGGCCCTCGGTCCCCGTCGAGGTCGCCACGCCCGCGCTCGCGCCGATCCCGGCGGCGGCGACCGCGCTCAGCAGGTCCCGGGCCGTGGCGACGGCGTCCTGCGGGCCGGCGCCGGGCAGGATCGCGGCGAACTCGTCACCGCCGAGGCGGGCCAGCGACGCCCCCGCCGGCAGCGCCCGCTCGAGGTGGGCGGCGGTGGCGGTGAGCAGCTCGTCGCCGACGGCGTGCCCGTGCTGGTCGTTGACCTCCTTGAACCGGTCGAGGTCGAGCAGCAGGACGCCGAACGCGGACCCGGCGCCCGTCTCCAGGCCCAGGCGGCGCAGGAACTCCCGCCGGTTCGCCAGCCCCGTGAGGTCGTCGGTCCCGGCCTGCCGGCGGGCCCGGTCGTGGTCGGCGAGGTCGCGCACGAGGCGGACCAGGCGCGCCGCCGACCCCGCGACGGCGGCGGCGCCGAACACCAGCGCCCAGTGCGCCGGGGCGGGCCGCAACCCGGCCCCCACCACGGCGGCCAGCCCCAGCAGCAGCCCCGCGGAGCTGGCGGCGGGCACCGCGAACGTCGAGGGCTCCTGGCGCGAGACCGGCACCGGGCGCCGCAGCGACAGCCAGCCGTACGCGCCGGCCAGCAGCACCCACGCGCCCCAGGCGGCGAGGACGACGCCCGTGCGCGGCCCGGCCAGGACGTACCCGACCTGGGTGAGCAGCACCGCGACGACGGCGGCGGCGACGACCCGCGCGCGGCCGGCGACGGCGCGCGGCAGCGACAGCGAGGCGAGGACCAGCGCGGTCAGCAGCACCACCAGCGAGCTGACGTGCAGCCAGCGCACCTGCTGGGCCAGGCCGGCGGAGCCGGTGCCCACGTCGACGACGACGTTGAGGACCCCCGCGACCCCCAGGACGCAGCTGAGGCCGACGAGCCGGTCGACGCGCCCGGCGGGCCGGCTCTTCTCGTGCGCGCGCACCCACCGGACCACGCCGGTGTAGAGGAGGAAGCACGCCGCGGTGCTGGACAGCCGCAGCGGCAGCGCCAGCGCCAGCCCCGCCCGGCCCACGGGGATCCCGCCGAGCAGCACCGCCGCCTCCAGGGCGCTGCCCGCGGTCAGCAGCCCGAACGCGGCGGCGTAGGCGCGCCAGGTGGGCCGGGCCGCCGTCTCGCGGCGCACCCGGTGCAGCAGCAGCGCGAACGCCCCCGCGACGGCCAGGGTGCGCAGCACGATCAGGACGGACAGCACGCCCTGATCGTCGGCCGCCGCCCCGGCGGCCCCGATCGCCCGAACGGGTTCGGCGCGCGCTCGGGCGCGCCGTCCAGCACAGTTCCGGGGTGAGTGCGCACGCGGACCGGCAGGAGGGTGTCGAGCAGGTGGAGGAGCAGACGGGGGACCAGACGGGGGACCAGACGGGGGACCAGACGGGGGAGCAGGGGGGGACCGGGGCCTGGGGTGGCTCCGGGTACGTGCGGAGGGAACCGGACCCGGCCGTCGTCGCGTGGTGGCAGGGGCTGCCCGAGACCGTCCGGGCCGAGCTGGCCGCGCTGCGCCCGGGGCAGGTGCTGCGGCGGGAGGCCGCCCACGCGCTGCGGGGCATCGGGCTGCCCGCCCCGGAGGTGGTCGTCGTCGAGGACGGCCGCCGGGTGCGCCGGGCCGTGGCCTCCCGGGACGTGATCTCGACCGTCCTGCTGGCGCGGCTGAACCACTCCGAGCGCCGGCTCGTCTGAGCCGGCCCGCCGGCGGGACGGACCTCCCGGAGAACCAGGGGACCGTGCGGCCCGGCGACCGGGCCGCAGGTGCCCGGCCCGCGCACCCGCCCGGCCCCGGGCCCGCGCCGCACCCCCGCCCGGTGGTTCGATGACCCGGTGGAACCGGAGATCGTGCGCTTCCCCGCGGTGGGCCGCCTGGAGCTCGACCAGCTGCTGGAGCAGCTCATCGAACGGGCCCAGGACGTCCTGGGCACCCAGGGCAGGCTGCGCGGCCTGCTGGCCGCGACCCGCGCCATCAGCTCCGACCTCGACCTGCCGGTCCTGCTGCGCCGCATCACCCAGGCGGCGTGCGACCTGCTCGGCGCCCGGTACGGCGCGCTGGGCGTCATCGGCACCGACGGGCGGCTGAGCGAGTTCATCACCGTCGGCGTCGACGACGACGTCGCCGCCGGCATCGGCCCGCTGCCGCGCGGGGCGGGCCTGCTCGGCCAGCTCATCCGCCACCCCGAACCGCTGCGGGTGGCCGACCTGGGCGCGCACCCCTCCGCGGCCGGCCTGCCGCCGGGGCACCCGCCGATGCGCACGTTCCTGGGCGCCCCCGTCCGGGTCCGCGACCGCGTCTTCGGCAACCTCTACCTGACCGAGAAGTCCGCGGCCGGGCAGCCCGCGGAGTTCTCCGCCGAGGACGAGGAGCTGCTCGTGGCGCTGGCCTCGGCCGCCGGGGTCGCCATCGACAACGCCCGCCTGTTCGACGTCGCCGAACGGCGGCAGCGGTGGCTGCGCGCCTCCGCCGACATCGTGCGGGACCTGCTCGCCGAGGACACCCCGGCGCTGTCCCTGGTGGCCCGCCGCGCCCTCCTGGCCGCCGAGGCCGACCTCGCCGCCGTCCTCGTCGCCGACCCCCGCAGCCCCGAGGGGCAGGACCGCGTCCAGGTCGTCGCCGCCGACGGCGAGGGCGCCGACGCGCTGCTGGGCACCACCTGGCCCCGGTCGCGCTTCACCGACGGGCCGACCCCCGCGCCCGGGTTCGGGCCCGACGGCCCGGCGATGCTCGTGCACATCCCCGAGGACGGCTCGCAGCGCCCGGGGCTGGTGTGGCTGGCGCGCGCCCGCGCCGGCCGCCGCTACGACGAGGAGGACCGCGCGATGGCGGCCGACTTCGCCGGGCACGTCAGCCTGGCGATGGAACTGGGCCGGGCCCAGCAGAACCGGCGGACCATCGCGCTGCTGGACGAGCGCGACCGCATCGCCCGCGACCTGCACGACCACGTCATCCAGCAGCTGTTCGCCAGCGGCCTGCGCCTGTCGGCGCTCGCGGCCCGCTGCGGCGACGCCGAGACGGCGCAGGCCCTGCGCGGGCTCATCACGTCCGGCGACGAGACGATCCGCACGATCCGCGCGACGATCTTCCAGCTGCGCCGCTCGGCGCCGGAGGAGGACATCGCCGTCGAGCTGCGCGACCTCACCGAGGAGTTCGGCGACCTGCTGGGTTTCACGCCGTCGCTGCTGGTCAGCGGCCCGCAGACCTCGACGGTGTCGGGGGAGCTGGCCGACCACGTCCGCGCCGCGCTGCGCGAGTCGCTGTCGAACTGCGCCCGGCACGCCCGGGCCACGTCGGTCGTGGTGCGGCTGGAGGTGTCGGGCGGGCAGCTGACGCTGACCGTCACCGACGACGGGGTGGGGCTGGGGGGTTCGTCGCGGCGCAGCGGGCTGGCGAACCTGGAGGAGCGCGCCCGCGACCTCGGGGGCAGCTTCCAGGTCGACTCCCCGGCCCACGCCGGTGCGGGCCGCGGGACGCGGGTGCGGTGGCGGGTCCCGCTCAGCCCGGTGCCGACCGGGGCATGAGCAGCACCGGGCCGTCGAGCTGGGCCAGCAGGTCCGCGGTCGGCCGCCCGGAGTTCGCCATCACCACCAGGCACGCGTGGGCCGCGGCCTCCCGCACGACCGGGCGGGGGTCGGTGGGCGCGCGCAGGGTGTGCAGGACGTGCAGCCGGGACCGGCGCCGGACCGCGCACCCGCGCCCGGCGGCCAGGACCGGGCCGTCGGAGTCGTCCCCGGCCAGGGACACCAGGACGTCGTGCCCGGCGACGTCGCCGCGCCGGGTCCCGCGGTCGGGGAGGGTGTCGGCGGGGACCAGCGCCAGCGGCACCGGGCACGTCGCGAGGAGCTCGGCGGCGACCGGTCCCAGCACCGGCGTGCGGCCCACCACCAGCAGTCGCGCGCCGCCGGCCTCGGCCCTCAGGACGGGGACGACCGGGCCCAGGCCCAGGCGGGTGAGGGCGTCGGCGGGCCCGCGCCCGCGCAGCACCCGGCCGGCCTCGGCGAGCGCCTGCTCGGCCTCGGGCAGGGAGTCGAGGTCGTGGGCCACGCCCACGACGCGCAGCGGTGCCCGTTCCCCGGCGGCGTGCTGGACGGCGAACCGCAGCGCCGCGGCCGCGGCGGGGGAGCCGTCGACGCCGACGACCACGGGCCGGTCGTCGGGGCGTTCGCTGTTCACGCACCCATCCCAGCGCGTGCGGCGGGTGGGCGACAGGGTCGTTGGTCACGGCCGGGGCCGTCGGTCGGGCCGGTCGCGGGAGTCAGCCCTCGTCGAACCCGCCGGCGGCCAGGAGGGCGGCCACCTCACGCCGCCCGGCGGCGGGCAGGTCCCGCAGCGGCCGCGGCAGACCGGCCCGGGCCAGCAGCCCGGACCGCTCGGCGAGCGCGGCGACGACCCGCAGGCTGCCGTGGGCGGCGAACAGCGCCCACCACGGCTCCAGCCGGGCGCCGATCTCCGCGACCTGCTCCTCGTCGCCGGCGCGCACGGCGGCGGTCAGCGCGACGCACGTGCGGGGCAGCACCCCGGCGATCACCGAGTACCAGGTGTCGCACCCGGCGCGCAGCCCCCGCACGGCGTGGGCGTCGCCCGCGACGCCCAGCGTCACGTCCTGCGGCACCGCCGCCCGCAGCCCGTCCACCCAGGCCCGCGCGGCCCCGGGGCCGGCGGGGACGCCGGGCAGCTTCAGCGAGGCCACCCCGGGCAGTCCCGCGACCCGGGCGCGCAGGTCGTCGGTGAAGGTGAACCCGGTGGTGCCGGGGTTGTCGTAGACGCAGACGGGCACCGACACCTCCCGGGTCACGTCCTCGTAGAGGCCGAGGACCTCCTCTGCGGTCAGCGGCTGGTAGGACACCGGCGCCAGCAGCAGGGCCGCCGCGCCGGCCCGCTGGGCGTCCTCGGCGACCCCGAGCACCTCGCGGGTGGTGAACGCGCCGATGCCGACCAGCACGGGGACGTCCCCGGCGGCCCGCACCGCCAGCCGGGCCAGCCGGGCGCGCTGGGCGCGGTCGAAGTAGGCGTACCCGCCGGTCGAGCCCAGGGCGCCGACCGAGTCGGCCCCGGCGGCCGCGATGCGCTCGACGAGCGCGGTGAACCCGCGCTCGTCGACGGCGTCCCCGTCCAGCGGGGTGAGGGGGAAGGCGGACAGCGGACCGAACACGGGGGCCTCCTGGTGATCTCCGGGTGAGGGTAGGGGTTCGCCCGCCGGTTGCCCCGCCCCCGTTCGTTAACGTATGGTCGTTAAGTAACGACGGGTCGAGGTGATCGGAGGTCCGGCGGTGGCACGTCCCCGCACCGTGAGCGACGAGGCGATCCACGCCGCCACCGCCGCCGTCCTGCGCCGCCACGGGCTCCAGGGCACCACCGTCGCGGCCGTCGCCGCGCAGGCCGGCCTGTCCGCCGCCGGGCTGGTGCAGCGCGTCGGCTCCAAGCGGCGGCTGCTGCTGGACTTCGCCCGGCGCAGCCTGGACGACGGCGACACCTGCTTCGCCGCGGCCCGCGACGGGGCCCGGTCCCCGCTGCAGGCCCTGCGCGCGGCGCTGGTGGCGATGACCGAACCGGTGCGCGAGCGCACCGAACTGGCCAACAGCCTCAGCTTCCTGCAGCTGGACCTGGTCGACGAGGAGTTCCGGTCGATCGCCGCGGCCCACGCCCACCGCGTGCAGCAGCGGATCGCCGAGCTCCTGGGCGAGGCGGTGGCGGCCGGGGAACTGCGGCCCGGCGTCGACGCCACGGCCCTGGCCCGCACCGTCCACCTCACGCACAACGGCGTCCTCACGGTCTGGCCGCTCACCGGTACCGGCCCGCTGGAGGACGACCTGCGCGCCGCCGTGGACGCCGTCCTGGCTCCCCACCTCGCCCCCCACCCCGCCCGCCCCACGAGAGGAACCCGCCCGTGACCACCCCGCCCACCACCCCCTTCACCGGGGCCGTCTTCATCGCCACCAGCCTCGACGGTTTCATCGCGCGCCCCGACGGCGACATCGACTGGCTCACCCGGCGCGGCGCGCAGGCGGGGGAGACGGGCTACGACGAGTTCACGGCCGGGATCGACGCCCTGGTGATGGGGCGCGGCACCTACGAGAAGGCCCTCACCTTCGACACCTGGCCCTACCCCGGGCGCACGGTCCTCCTCCTCAGCCGCCGCGCCGTCCCCGGTGCCGACCCCCGCGTGCACGTCGTGCCCGACCTGGACAGCGCCGTGGCCGCCCTGACCGCGGCCGGTGCCCGGCGCGTCTACGTCGACGGGGGCCGGGTCGTGCAGTCCTTCCTGGCCGCCGGGCTCATCGGGGAGATTACCCTCACCACCGTGCCGGTCCTGCTGGGGCGGGGCCTGCCGCTGTTCGGGCCGCTGCCCGCCGACGTGGACCTGCGGCACCTGCGGACCCGGGTCCTCGGGGCCGGTTTCGTGCAGACCACCTACGCCGTCGGCGGCTGAGCGGGGCACCCCGCTCAGCAGCGGTCGAACTCGTACCCGGGCACGCCGCGGGGCAGGACCTCCCGGTCGCGGTACACCACCGAGATCGTCCCGCCGCGCGCCGCGCACGCCGCCGCGAAGTTCTCGGCGCCGTCGTCGGAGTACTCGACCTCCAGGACCCGGTCGCCGTGGACGGCGGTGTAGGCGTCGCACTCGGCGTACACCTGGCAGCTCTCGGCGACGGCGAAGTCGAACCCCGCCGCGCGGGCCTGCCCGGCCGTCGTGTCCGGCGTGTTCTTCTGCGCGAAGGCCAGCCCGCGGGCGTGCGCGCGCTCGGCCAGCAGCGCGGCGAACGCGTAGGCGTCCTCCATCCGCAGCGCGCCCCCCGACCGGGTGGCCGAGTCGAGGTTGTCCGGCTCGACGGCCTGGTACCCGGCGTCGGCGCAGCCGTCGACCCAGGCGCCGACGACCTCGGCGAGCGCGGCCCGCCGCTGCGGGGTGGAGGTGTCGAGCAGGTACTCCCCGGGCCACCCCTCGTCCTCGACGAGGCGGCCCTCGCCGTCGCGCAGCAGCAGGTCGGGGTGCTGGGCGAACCAGGACCCGTTCTCGTCCGGCTGGGTCTGGAACGCGTTGACGTAGCAGATCGAGTACAGCCCCGGCGCGGGGGCAGCGGTGCGGTCGCGGACGACGACGCGGACGTCGGCGGCCGGTTCGTACGGGCCGCCGAGCTGGTAGTCGGCCACCGCCCCGGCCGGGGGCGGGGTGACCCCGGCGGGGACGGTGACGGCGGCCACCGGCCCCGGTGCCGCCGTGGCGGTGGCCCGCTCCGGCGTCGGCGCGGCCGCCGGGCCGGCCGGTCCGGTCCCGCAGGCGGACGGCACCAGCAGCGCCGTCAGCAGCAGGGCGGGGGCGAGGAGGTTCCGCACGTGCTCCATCATCGCCGTCCCCGTGCCGCGCACCACCCGCCCACCCGAGGATCTTCTAGATACCTTGGACGGGTCGGGAGGAGCGGACGTGCAGGACCAGCGTTCGGGACGGCGACGGTTCGACGGGGCCCTCGCCGGGCTGCTCGCGCTCGTGGCGCTCGCCTTCGCGCTGCCCCTGGACGAGACGGTTACGGCCGTCCTGCTCGGCGCCTGCGCCGGCGCCGGGCTGCTCGGCGTCGTCGCCGGCTCGGCCGTGCACCGCCCCGCACCGCGCACCGCCTGGTGGGCGGTGTCCGCCGCCGGCCTGGTGTTCGGCGTCGGTCTGGCGCTGCGGCCGTGGTCGATGGCGCGGTCCGGGCCGCTGCACCAGGCCGCCGACGTCGTCTCGCTGTGCGGGTACGGCGCCCTCGTGTTCGCCCTCGCCGCGCTGCTGCACGCCCACGGCGGCCTGCGCCGCGAGGTCGTCGTCGACGTCCTCGTCCTCACCGCCGCCGGGGGCCTGGCCGCCCTGCGGCTGCTGGTGCTGCCGGCGCTGGCCGGCGACGGCGCCGACCGCACCTCCGCGGTCCTCGCCGGCGTCCACCCGCTCGTCGACGTCGTCGTCCTCGGCCTGGCCGCCGACCTCGTCATCACCGCCCCGCGGCACCCCTCGAACCGGCTGCTGCTCGCCGCGGTCGCGGCGCTGCTCGCCGGTGACGTCGGCTACTCCCGGGTGAGCCCGACCGGGTTGCCGCCGGAGGGGACGGCCGCCTGCTACGCCCTGGCGTACCTGCTGCTCGGGGCCGCGGCCCTGCACCCGGCCCAGGCGCGGTTCCGCGTCGCGCGCACCCCCGCCGGCGAGGAGAGCGCCGGGCAGGAGGCGTGGAACGTCCCCCGGCTGGTGCTCCTGGGGGTGTCCCTGGGGACGGTCGCCGTCCTCGCGGCGTGGCCGCCGCCGACCCACCGCACCGCCTACGGCGTCTGCGCCGGGGCGACCCTCCTGCTCGTCTTCGCGCTGCTGGTCTTCCGCGCCGTCTCCGCCGTCAACGGGCACGCCCGGTCGCGGGCCGTGCTGCAGCGCCGCGCCAGCCACGACGAGCTGACCGACCTCGCCACCCGCAGCGCCGTCGACCGGGCCGCGGCCGACCTGCTGGCCCGCCCGGTCCCCGCCGGGACCGGCCGGTGGGTGCTGTTCTGCGACCTCGACGGGTTCAAGCGCGTCAACGACCGCTGGGGCCACGAGGCCGGCGACGAGCTGCTGCGGCTCACCGCGCGCCGGATCCTCGCGGTCACCGGCGGCACCGGCGGCACCGGGGGCACCGTCGTGGGGCGGTTGTCCGGGGACGAGTTCGTCGTCGTCACCACCGGCACCCGGGACGAGGTCGAGGAGCTCGCCCGGGCGCTGCTGAGCGCCCTGGGGGAACCCGCGCGGCTGTCCACGACGGAGGTCGTCGTCACCGGGTCGGTCGGCATCGCGAGCCTGCGGACCGGACCCACCCAGGCGCTGCGCGACGCCGACGCCGCCATGTACCGGGCCAAGGCGCAGGGCCGCAACCGGTGGGCCACGTTCGACGAGTCCATGCGCACCGACGTCGGTCACGTCCTCGACCTCGAGGCGGCGCTGCGGCACGCCGTGGCCACCGACGGGTTCCACGTGCACTACCAGCCCGTCGTCGACGTCCAGGACGGCCGCCCCCGCGGCGTCGAGGCGCTGCTGCGCTGGGACCGGCCCGGCGTCGGGCCCGTCCCGCCCACCGGGTTCGTCCCCGCCCTGGAGGACACCGGCCTCATCGTCGCGGTCGGGCGCTCGGTGCTGGCCCGCTCCCTGGCCCAGCTCGCCGCGTGGCGGGCCGCCGGGGTCGTCGACGGGGCGTTCACCGTCTCGGTCAACGTCTCCCCGCGGCAGCTGTTCGACCCCGGGTTCGCCGCGGACGTGGCGCACCTGCTGGACGCCCACGCGCTGCCCGGCCCCGCCGTGGTCCTGGAACTCACCGAGTCCTCGATGCTGGAGGGCGACGAGGCCACCCTGGGCGTCCTGCATGAACTGCGCGGCCTCGGCGTGGAACTGGCCGTCGACGACTTCGGGACCGGCTACTCCGCGCTCAGCTACCTGCGGGACTTCCCCGTGACCCGCGTCAAGATCGACCGGCGCTTCGTCGACGGCATCGGCCGTTCCGCGCGCGACGAGGAGGTCGTGCGCGCCGTCGTCGCCGTCAGCACCGCCCTCGGGCTGGCCGTCACCGCCGAGGGCGTCGAGACCGCCCCCCAGCGCGACGTCCTGCGCGGCATGGGCGTCGCCCACGGGCAGGGCTGGCTGTGGTGCCGGGCGCTGCCCCCGTCCGACCTCGAACCGGTGCTGCGGCAACGGTTCCCGGAGCACGACCCGGCACCGGGAGGCGCCCCGCACCCGGTGGCGACCGGTCGCGACGCGGCCGGTCGGACGCCGCCGGGCTGAACGCCTAAGCTCACGACGGTGCCCAAGAAGAAGAAGTCCCGCGGCCACCCCGCCCGGCAGCCCGCGACGTCCTCGCAGATGTCCCCGCTGCGCGCCGGGGGGCGGGCGCTGGGGGACCTGCAGGTCCCGTTCCGCCGGTTCCTGGAGGCCGAGCACGCCGAGGACGGCGGCGGTGGGGCCACCGACGCGCTGCCCGTGGAGGACCTCGAAGCCCGCCTCATGGAGTCCCTCGGCTGGCTGCTGCTGAGTTTCGAGACCGACCTCACGCCCGCCGCGGCCCGCGCGTTCACCCCCGCCGACCTCGCCGAGCTGTTCACCGAGATCGTGCCCGCCGTCGCCGAGCACAACGACCTCGACCCGCAGGAACTCGTCGACGAGACCCGCCTGGCCTGGACGTCCTACCTCATGTTCCTCGGCGAGACCGAGGAGTGGGCCGGGGAACCGGAGGAGCTCGCCGACTGCCTCGACGTCGCCTCCGGCGGCGTCGGCGGCGCCGCCTCCGGGCAGGCCGGCGTCCTCGACGCCCTCGCCGCCGCCGAGGCCCGGGTCCCGCCGGCCGACCGCCTCGCCGACCTGGTCGCCCTGCCCGTCGTCGCGGGTTTCCTGGCCGCCCTCGACGAACTCGCCGCCGGGGTCGACCTGGACGGCCGGGAACTCGCCGACAGCCCCGCCGTCGAGGTGCTGCGGACCCGGCTCGCCGACGTCCCCGAGGTCGACCCCGTCGCCCTCCTGCTCGACCTCGCCGGGGACGGGGTGCTCCAGGTGGCCGACGGGCGCACCGCCGTCCCCGGCGCCGCCGACCCCGAACGGCGCTACCAGGCCGCGACGTTCGCGCTGGCCTCCGTCGTCACCGGCGTCCTGGCCTCCACCGACTCGCCCGGCGCGATCGTCGGGGCCCTGTCCGTGGTCACCAGCTCGGTCCTGCAACCGGTGACGTCGGGGGAACTGCGGGGTTTCCTGGAGTCGGCCGGCGACGAGGCGGAACTGCCCGCGGCGCTGGCCCGCCTCACCCGGCTCGTGGACCTCGGGGTGCTGTCGGCGGTGGAACCGTGGACGGCCCGCCCCGGTTTCGCCGGGGCCGTCCTCGACGTCGTCGACGGGTTCTTCCGGCCCCAGGACGAGGGGGACGACGAGGACGACGAGGTTCCCGGGGCGGACGCGGTTCAGGCCTGACGGCGGTACTCGCTGGGGGACAGGCCCAGCACCTGCCGGAAGTCGTTCGCCAGGTGCGCGTGGTCGGCGTACCCCAGGTCGGCGGCGATCGCGGCGAGGTCCGCGCCCGGTGCGGTGCGGATCCGCTCGGCGGCCTCCTGCAGCCGGCGGCGGCGGATCATCGCCGCCGGGGACAGCCCCACGTAGCGGCGCGCCAGCCGCTGCAGCGTCCGCGGGGACCGCGCCAGCCGCGCGGCGGCGTCCTCCAGCCGCACGACCGCGGGGTCGGTGGTGACGAGGTCGACCAGGGCGTTCGCGGCACGGGCCTGTTCCCCGACCGGGCCGACCCGGCGCCGCAGGAAACGCCCCAGCGCCGCGGTGGCCCGTTCCAGGCGGTCCGCGGCCGGGGACGTCATCGCCGCGGTGACCTCCGCCAGCAGGGCCGGTTCGTCCAGGCGGCGGTAGCGGTCCCGGTCGGCGGCCGGGTCGGCGCTGAACGCGGGCACGGCCGCCGGGTGCAGCTGCGCCCCGACGGCCCACCCGCGGCCGGTCAGGTCCTGGTGCGAGCGCCGCGTGGTCGGGCCCGCGAAACCGACGAACCCGCCGTCGCGGGACTCCACGACGAGGTTGCTGCCGGGGTGGCCCACGACGTGCTGGCGCGAGACGCGACCCGGCTCCACGTCCCACTCCGGGACCCAGAACCAGCGCACCAGCTCCGCGGCCTCCGGGGCCGGCGCGAGCCGGGTGAACCGGGGCAGCCGCGCCGGGTACAGGATGCCGCGCGAGCTCTGGACCACGGCGCCGAGCGTAGGGGCCGCCCGCCCGGAGGTGGCGCGAATCTCCAAGCCGGGACGCCGGGGGCCCCGGCACCCTGGGGCCATGACCACTGGAGAGACCACTGCAGAGACCACGGCAGAGACCGCGGCAGAGACCGCGGCAGGGACCGCTGGAGAGCACACCACCGGCGGCGTCCCGCACGGCCTGACGAGCCTCACCCCGTTCCTGGCGGTCCCGCGGGCCAAGGAGGCGGTCGAGTTCTACCGCGACGTGTTCGGCGCCCGCGTCGTCGACGTCACCGAGGTGGGCGGGATCGTCGTGCACGCCGACCTCGACCTCGGGAACGGCCACCTGCAGCTCGGGGAACCCAACCCCGACTTCCACCTCGTCCCCGCCCCCGCCGGGGACGACGACTGCTACTCCCTGGGGTTCTACTGCGCCGACGCCGACGCCGTCGTGGCCCGCGCCGAGGCCGCCGGCGCCACGATCCGCGAACCCCTCACGGACTTCGTCTCCGGCGACCGGTTCGCCAGCGTCCGCGACCCCTTCGGCGTCCGCTGGTCGATCATGACGCGGGTGCAGGACCTGTCCGAGGAGGAGAGCGCCCGCCGCGTGCGGGAGTGGGCCGCCCGGCAGGGCTGAGCCGGGCGCCGGGCGCCGACGTGCGGTGACCACGCCGACGCTCCACGATCGCGGGGTGAGGCGCGTGGGGATCGAAGAGGAGTTCCTGCTGGTCGACCCGGCCACGGGGCAGGCCCGGCTGGACGGTCCCGCCGTCGCCGCGGCCGGGCACGAGCAGACCGAGCTGCAGCGCCAGCAGGTCGAGACCGGCACCGCCCCGCACACCGACCTCGCCGACGCCCTGGCCGACCTGACCGGCCACCGCGCCCGGACCGCGGCGCTGGCGGCCGAGCGCGGCTGCGGACTGCTCGCGCTGGCCACCCACCCGCTGCCCACCGACCCCGTCGTGACGCCCGGTGAGCGGTACGAGCGGCTCGTCGAGCGGTACGGGCTGCTGGCGCGCGAGCAGCTGACGTGCGGCACGCACGTCCACGTCGAGGTGCCCGACCGCGACGAGGCCGCGGCCGTGCTGGACCGCGTCCGCCCGTGGACCGCGGTGCTGCTCGCGGTGTCGGCGAACTCCCCGTTCTGGCAGGGCGAGGACTCCGGCTACGCCTCCTTCCGCGCCCGCGTGTGGGAGCGCTGGCCCACCGCCGGGCCCACCGGGCTGTTCGGCGACGCCGCCGGGTACGACGCCGCCGCCGCGCGGCTGCTGGCCACCGGGGTGCCCCTGGACCCCGGGCAGCTGTACTTCGACGCCCGCATCTCGGCGAACCAGCCGACCGTGGAGGTGCGGGTCGCCGACGTCTGCCTGCACGCCCGCGACGCCGTCCTGCTCGCCGCGCTGACCCGCGCCCTGGTCGAGACCGCCGCCCGGGAGGCCGCCGACGGCCGTGCCCCCGCGGACGTCTCGGTCGCCGAGCTGCGGGCCGCGTCCTGGCGCGCCTCCCACGACGGCCTCGGCGGGGACCTGGTGTCCCCGGTGACGCTGCGGCCCGCGCGCGCCGTGGAGGTGCTCGGCGAGCTCCTGGACCACGTCGCGCAGGCGTTGCGCGAGAACGGGGACGCCGACCTCGTCGCGGACGGTCTCGCCGACCTGGCCCGGCGCGGGACCGGCGCGGACTGGCAGCGCGCCACCGCCGCGCAGGTGGGGCCGGTGGAGATGGTCGCGCGGGCCGTGGAGCTGACCACGTCGAGCTGAGCGTCCCCGGGGTCAGCCGAGCAGCAGGACCGCCCCCGCGAGCGCCGCCGCGCCGGTGGCGGCCCCGAACAGCCCCACCCACACCAGCCCCGGCAGACCCGTCAACCGCGCCAGCTGGTCGGCGTCGGAGGTCGGCGCTCCGCCGCGCCGGCGCTTGCGCTGCAGCTCCACCACCGGTTCGGGGCCCGCCAGCAGCAGGAACCACGCCAGCACCAGCGCGAACCCCTGCTGCACCGCGTCCGGCGTGGCCCACGTGACGGCGAACACCGCCCCGCCCGTGCCGACGACGGTCAGGGCACCCCAGGGGTTGCGGATCTGCAGCAGCACCGCGGCCAGCAGCGCCAGCGTCCCCCACAGCACCGCCGTCACGTACCCGGCGGCCAGGACCCACGCCGCCGCCAGGCCCACCAGCGACGGCGCGACGTACCCCGCGGCCGCCGTGAGCACCATCCCCGCGCCCCGCGGCCGGCCCGCCGACACCGTCACCCCGGACGTGTCCGAGTGCAGCCGGATCCCCGCCAGACGCCGCCCCGTCGCCACCGCCGCCAGCGCGTGACCGCCCTCGTGCGCGATCGTCACGACGTTCCGGCTCACCCGCCACAGCCCCGGGACGAGGACCGCGGCGGCCGCCACGAGCAGGGCGACCAGGACCAGCCGGCCCGGGGCGGGGGGCAGGGGAGTGCTCAGCAGGTCCCACACCCCGTGGGCGCGGTCCACCGCGTTCCGGGTGCCCGTCACGTCCGTCACCTCCCGGTCGTCGGCGTCCAGCGTCGCGCACGGGGCTGTGCGGGGGCTGAGCCGGCGCGCCGGTGCGCGGTGGTGCCGTTGAGCCGCGTGAGTGGCGGGGGCTCAGGGACTTCGTCCCGCGCTCCGATCACCGTCGACGTGACTGGATCCGGAGATGCCGGTAGTGCCGGTGGTGGGTGCCTGGGCATCATCGTCATCGCGCTCGTCTTCCTCGCGCTGGTGGGCGCCTGCGGCGGCGGTGGCAGCAGCAGTTCCGGCGCCGAGTACGACCCGGCCGTCTGCGAGCGGATCGCCGGGGACCGGGCCGTCGCCCGGGCCGCGCTGCAGATCAGCGACGACTGGGACGGGTTCTCGGACGCGGTGGACGACCTCAACGAACAGGCCGACAGCTACGGCTGCGGCTACGAGTCCGCCAGCGAGGTCGCGGGCTACTGAGACCGGTGGCCGATCCGTCGACCACGGTTCCCCGGTCCCGGCCCCGGTGACCCACGGGTTCGCTGGTGCCCCCAGCAGGATTCGAACCTGCGACACACGGTTTAGGAAACCGATGCTCTATCCCCTGAGCTATGGGGGCCCGCGGGCAGCTTACCGGGAGGCCGGCCGGCCCGTGCGCGAGGCACCCCCGTCCGTTCGACATCGCCGTACTACGACGGCCTGTCGTTGGGATCCTCTGCGCTGCAAGCGAACCGGTGCGGGGTGTGGTCGAGACCGGGTCCGTCGCGTGCCTACACTCAAGGCGCCAGGAACAACGACCGATGGCCTCTGCGGGTGCCGGAACCCCGTCGACGAGGACTCCGGCGCCCGGCAGACGTCGTCACTCGGAGGAGCAGGCCCGCATGTCCGTCACCACCACCCGCACCGCCGGCGCTCGCATCCCCGCGGCCCGTCGCGCGCCCCGCGAGCAGGCCGCCGTCGCCGCGCTCGACGCCGCGCTGGCCGAGTCCGGCTGCATCCTCGTCTCCACCTCCGTCGCCGACGGCGGCTGCACCATCGCCTTCTACGACGCCCGCTCGCTGGGTCGCGCCGTCGACGTCATCGCCTCCGCCGCGCTGCGCGCCGGTGACGACGCGCTCGCCTCCCGCGCCCGCCAGCAGGGCGGCGGCGCGTGGAAGGTCACCGCGCAGCCGCAGACGTGGTCCGGCGCCGGGGGCGACCCCGACGCCTGCGCCAACCGGTCCGCGACGAGCTGGCGGCTCGACATCCCCGCCGGCGACGTCGTCGCCAGCGCCGCCGCTCTGCTCGCCTGATCAGACCTCGATCTCGGCGAGCACGGCCGGCACCTGCGGCGGCAGCTCGCGGGCGAGGAACCCCAGCCGCCCGACCGAGGCGGCCAGGCGGTCCCCGGCCCGCCCGTGCAGGTGGACGCCCCACACGGCGGCCTGCGTGGGGTCGGCGCCGCGGGCGCACAGCCCCGTGACGATGCCCGACAGCACGTCGCCGGACCCGGACACGCCCAGGCCCGCCCCGCCGGAGGCGTCCCGCCACAGCCGCCCGTCGGGCGCCGCGACCCACGACTCGCCGCCCCCGGCGGCGACCGTGCAGCGGCTGCGGCGCGCGAGTTCCAGGGCCGCGGCCCCGACGTCCCCCTCGACCTCCTCGGGGTCGGCGTCCAGCACGATCGCGAGCTCGGCCAGGTTCGGCGTCAGCACCGCCTGACCCTCCAGGTGGTGCAGGAACGTCGCGTCGGCCGTGACCGGCGCCAGCCCCAGGGCGTCCAGGACGACCGTGTTCCCCAGGCCCGGCACCAGCGTCTCCAGCAGGGCCCGCACGTCCGGTTCGCCGACCGCCCCCACCCCGAGCAGGGCCGCGTGGGCGCCCCGCACCAGCTCCACCAGCTCCTCGTCCTCGGCGCAGGCGGGGTCGATGCCGCCCTCGCCGGTCTGCGGCAGCCCCAGCACCAGCGCCTCCGGCAGCGCCACCGCCACCGCCGTGGCCGTGTCCCGCGTCGTGGCGACCTGCAGCTTGCCCGCGCCGCTGCGCAGCGCCGACTCGGCCGACAGCAGCACCGCACCCGGCGTCTTCGTGCTCCCGCCCACGACCACCGTGCGGCCGCGGGACTCCTTGCCGACCCCCGGCGGCGGCAACGGCCACCGCCGCAGCACCGCGGAGGTGACGGTGACCGCCTCGTCCGCGCTCACGCCGACACCCCCTCGTCGACCTCGCGGGGTTCGTCGTCCACCGGGTCGTCGGTGACCCGCACGTCCCGCACGGCGGTGGTGTCGCCCGCGCGGTCCAGCCGCAGGCCCGTCCCGTCGCCCGCGTACGCGGTGACCGAGCAGTTCGCGAGGGGTTCGCGCGCGTCCAGCTCCAGCAGCGTCCGCTCGTCCAGGTCCTCCAGCACCAGCCGGAAGTTCATGATCACCGCCTGGTGGGACACGAGCAGGACCTGCCGGCCCGCGTGCTCCTCGCGCAGCGTGGCCAGCAGGCTCCGCACGCGCAGGGCCACGTCGCACCAGCTCTCCCCGCCCGGCGGCCGGTAGTAGAACTTGCCGATCCGCTGCCGGCGCTCGGCCTCCTCGGGGAAGCGAGCCCGCACCCCCAGCCCCGTGAGGCCGTCCCACCAGCCCAGGTCGCGCTCGCGCAGCCGCTCGTCGGTGCGCACGGCCAGGTCCGCGCCCCGGCCGGCCAGCTCCTGCGCGACGGCCAGGGCGGTGTCGTGGGCGCGCTGGTACGGGGAGCTGACGATCACCTCCGGGACCGGCGGGGCCTGCGGGTCCTCGGCCAGCCACCGGGCCACGGCCCGGGCCTGCGCCCGGCCCAGCGACGACAACGGCACGTCGGCGTCCCGTTCGGCGACCTCGACCACCTCGGCGTGCGAGGAGCGGGCCCGGGCGTCGGCGAGGTTGCCCGTCGACTGCCCGTGGCGCACGAGGACGATTCCGGCAGGATGTCGGGCGGCGGCGTTCACCCGACCACCCCTACCGCCTCCCGGGCTCTTGCGCCCGCTGGGAACCATCCCCGCGGCGCGCACGTGGAACCGGGTGCGGCCCGCGGGGGGCGCGGGGGTGACAGGGTGGGGCCGTCCCGTCGGTGGCCGGCACCGGCGTGCGTGGTCGAGGGGGTGGCGAGCTGAGCGGCGGGGCGAGGTCGTGGCACCGGCTCATGACGCGCACCTCGCTGCAGCGGCGCGTCTCCATCATGGGCGTGTCGTTCCTGCTCATCGTGCTGGTGCTGACCGTGGTGCTGCTCATCAGCACGGCACGCACCCCGGACGAGGTGGACGAGCCGCTGGGCGGGACCGCGACCGTCTCCAAGCAGGTCGCCGACTTCCAGCAGAGCATCGTCGAGGCCCAGTCGGTGCACCAGCTCTACGTCACCGCCTCCGACACGGGCAGGCTGCGGGAGACCGAGGACCGGCGGGTGAAGACCATGCTCCGCTACGAGCGGGCGCGCGAGCCGCTCGTCGTCGCCGCCAGCTCCGACGAGACCGACGAGCAGCTGCGGGCCCAGCTGACCAAGGTGCTCGACGACGCCGCCGCCTGGCGGGCCACCACCGAGCGGCAGGCGTCCTTCAAGCGCCAGGGCGACTCGGTCCAGCTCAGCCGGTCCATCCTCGACGCCCCCGCCGCCACGGCCTTCCTGAAGATCTACCAGGACCTCGACCCGGTCGACGAGCGCATCGTCGAGCTCCAGGACGCCGAGCGCGAAGCGCTGCGCGACCAGCGCGACCAGAGCCGCTACGTCCAGTTCGTCGTCGCCGCGATCGCCCTCCTGCTGGTCCCCACCGCCCTGTACCTGGTGCGGCGCTGGGTGATCCACCCCCTGGGGTCGCTGTCCGAGCAGCTCCTGCGGGTCGGCGGCGGGGACCTGCAGACGCCCGTCGCGCTGCCGGGCCCACCGGAGCTGGCCGCCGTGGCCGCCTCGGCCGAGACGATGCGCCGGCGCATCCTCGACGAGCTCGCCGACGCGGTCTCAGCGCGCGAAGCGCTACAGCAGGGGCAGCCGCTGGTCGCCGAGGTCCGCGACCAGCTCACCGCCCACGACCTGCCGGTCGTGCCGGGGTGGTCCTCGGCGGCGGCGCTGCGGCCCGCGGAGGGCCTGCTCGCCGGGGACTGGTACGACGTGCTGCCGCTGGCGGACGGACGCTTCGCAGTCGTCGTCGCCGACGTGTCCGGCCACGGGGCCCGCGCCGGGATCGTCGCCATCCAGCTGAAGCGGCTCCTCGAGGCGGCCCTGCACCTGGCCCCCGAACCGGACCTGGCGCTGGCGATGGCGGCGCGGGTCTTCTCCGACGAGGCCGAGCGCTTCGCCAGCTGCGTCGTCGTGGTGGTGGACCCCGACTCCGGCACCGTCTCCTACGCCAACGCCGGGCACCCCGCACCGGTCGTCCTGCGCCACGACGGGGAGTCGGGCGTGCGGGTGGTCTCCGAGCTGGAGGCGACCGGGCCGCTGCTGTCGTGGCTGCACCTGGACGTGCCCGGCAGCTGGAGCACCCGCACCACGTCGCTGGCCCCCGGGTCCGTGCTGGTCGTCTACACCGACGGGCTCACCGAGGCCCGCCCCACCGGCAGCACCGACGAGCTCGGCGTCGAGGGGGTCCTGGCGGCCCTGGGGGCGCTGCCGGAACTGACCCCGCAGGCGCTGGTCGACGAGGCGCTCGACGTCGCCCGCCGCTTCAGCGGTGGCCGCGCCCGCGACGACGTCACCCTGGTGGCCCTGGCGCGGGGCACCGCGAGCGTGCCGCTGGTCCCGGCGATGCGGGACGGCACGCAGGAGCCGCCCGCCTGACCGGATCGACGCCCGGTGACGCCTAACCTTGTCCCGTGACGTCTTCCCCCGCACCCGGTCCCGACTCGACGCGTCGGCGCTGGTGGGCGGAGGCGGAGGCCCTGGGCGGCACGTCCGCGCTGCTGGACTGCCCGGTGGGCACCGACGCCGTGCTCGACCTGACCACCGCTCACCCCTCCGGCCTCGCCCAGCTCCTCGCCGGTGGCCCCGCACCGCTGTCCAGCCTCGTGCGGGAGGCGGGTGCCTTCGCCGAGGCGCGCCGCCGCGCGCGCACGACCCACCGGCTCGCCGGTGCGCTGCTGGCCCAGCGCGGCACCCGGTCGCTGGCCGTGGCCGTCGGCATCGCCGGGTGGTCGCTGGCCGAGGAGGTCGACGCGGCGACGCTGGCCGAGGGCGCGGCCCCGCCGCCGCTGCGCAGCCCCCGGCGCACCCCCGTGCTGCTGCGCCGCTGCACCCTCACGCCGGCCACCGAGGCGCTCGACGACTTCGTCGTGCAGCTCGCCCCGCAGGTGATCGTCAACCCCGTGCTGGTGCGGGTGGCGCGCACCGAGCTGGGGGTGGACCTGGACACCCACCGCATCGGGGCGGCCGTCGGCGCGCACTGGGGCTTCGACCCGAACCCGGCCATGGACGAGCTGCGCCGCCAGCTCGCCGGCACGCGCGGCCTGCGCGTCGAGCGGCGGCTGCTGCTGGCGACGTTCGCCGACCCGGCCGCGGACCTGCTCGCCGACCTGCGCCGCCGCGGGGGCCTCGTGCGCGACCACCGGGTCGTGGCGGCGCTGGCCGCGGGCCGGCCGGCGGCGCCGGGGACGGCCCCGGGCGTGGCCGTCACCGAGGGGTTCTCCCTGGACCCCGCCCAGCGGCGGGCCGTGGAGACCGTGCTGGCCGGCCGGGACGTGCGCCTGCACGCCCCCACCGGCACCGGGGCCACGCAGGTCGCGGCGGCCGTCATCGCCTCCGAGGTCGCCGCGGGACGGCGCGTCCTGCTCGTCGCCGACTCCGCCGCCGAACGTCGCGCCGTCGACGAACGTCTGCGGGACAACGGTTTCGGTCGCCTCATGCTGCACCTGGTGGCCGACCTGGACACCTCCGCCGACGACGCGGGGCAGCAGCGGGAGGCCGCGCGCCGGGAGGTGGCCGCGCGCCGCGACGCCCACCACACCCCGCCCGCCGACCCCGACGTGACCGGCCCCGCCACCGCCCTGGACGAGCACGCCCGCGCCCTGCACCGGCCCCGCGAGCCGTGGGGCGTCAGCGCGGCCGAGGCGATGGAGGCGCTGCTCGCGCTGGCCGAGCGCCCGCTGCCGCCGACGACGAGCCGCCGGCTGCGGGGCGAGCAGCTGTCGGCGTGCTCGCGCGCCGACGTCGACCGCTGGTCGCAGGTGCTCGTCGAGGCCGTCGACCTCGGCGCCTTCGACGTCGCCCCCGGCACGACCCCCTGGGCCGGGGCCTCGCTGCGCACCGACGAGGACGCCCGGCGGGCGCTGACCCGCGTCGAGGAGCTCATCGGCGAGCGCCTGCCCGCCGTGCGGGCCCTGCTGGCCACCGTCTGCGACGCCGCCGGGCTGCGGGGCGCGGCCTCGGTCGCCGAGGCCGTCGACCGCACCGACCTGCTCGACGGGGTCCGCACCACCATCGGCCGCTTCGGCACCGACGTGTTCGCCCAGTCCCTGGGGGATGTGGCCGCCGCGACCGCCACCCCGCAGTGGCGGCGCGACCACGAGGTCCGCCAGGGCTGGCTGCGGCGCTGGCGGCTGCGCCGGGAGGCGCGGGCCCTGCTGCGCCCGGAGGTCAGCGCCGGGGACTGGGCCACGCTGCACGACTGGCTGCAGTCGGCCCGGTCGCAGCGGCTGCGCTGGCAGCGGGTCTCGGTGCGGGACAACGCCCCCGTGGTGCCCGACGACCTCGACGCCCTCATCGCGGCGGTCAGCGCCGTGCGGCACGAGCTGACCGAGCTGGCGCAGGTCCTGCCCGAGCGGTCCTGGACCGACCTGGGCGCGGTGTCGCTGCTGGAGGTGCAGCTGCCGGAGCTGAGCGCCCTGCTGCGCGCGCTCGCCGCCGACGCCGCCGCGCTGGAGACGCTGCCGCGGCGCACGGTGCTGCTCGACGACCTCGAGGGGGCCGGGTGGAGCGGCCTGCTGGAGGACCTGCGGGCCCGGTGGATGGGCCCGTCCAGCCTGCACCTGCCCTCGGAGGTCGAGGCGGCCTGGTGGAGCGGGGTGCTGGACGCCATCTCGATGGTCGACCCGCTCGTGGGCACCGGTGAGGCGCCCGCGCTGCGCACGGCCCGGCACGAGCTGCAGCTGGCCGTCGCGGCCCGCCGGCGCGTGCGGGCGGCCGCCGTGCGCGACGAGCTCGACGCCCGGTCGCTGACGTCGGGGCGCGAGGCGGACCTGCTGCCGGTGACGGCGCTGTCCACCGCCGGGGTCGCCCGGCTCGCCGACCAGGTCGAGGAGGCCGACCTGCTGGTCGTCCTGGGCGCGCAGGCCACCACGACCTCCTCGGCGCTGCCCGCGCTGTCCCGGGGCGCCCGGGTCCTGGTCATCGGCGACCCGCACCTGCCCGGCCCGGCGGACGTGGCCACCGCCCGCGACGAGCAGGCGGTGTCGGGCCCGGTCTCGGCCAGCCTGTACGCCGACCTCGACCCGGTGCTGCCGACGCTGCGGCTGGACCGTCAGCACGCCCTGCTGGACGACACGCTGCTGTCGGCCGTCCCGGTGCCGGTGGCCGAGACGTCGCTGCCCGGCCCGGGGCACGACGGCCGGGCGACGGCCCGCACCTCCGACCGCCCGCCGGGGGCCCGGCGGGGCCCCGACGCGCTCGTCGACCTCGTGGTGGACACGGCGCTCGCGGCGCTGGTCGCCCACCCCGAGGAGTCGCTGGGCATCGTGGTGCCCGACGCGGCGGGGGCGGAGCTGCTGTCCGACACGGTGCGCCGGCTGGTCCTGGACCAGCGGCTGCCGCTGGCGGTGGGCCGCGAACCCCTGCTGGTCGGCACCCCGGTCCGCTGGACCGGCGAGCGCCGCGACCACGTCCTGGTCGTCACCGACGCGGTGCTGAACGGCCCGGCGCTGGGGGCGGCGGGGGACAGCGGTGACGGCGTCCCGACCGGCCGGGCGGAGGCGTGGATGGCGCTGACCCGCAGCCGGCTGCGCACGACGCTGGTCCTGGACGACTCCGGGTGGAGCGACCGCAGCGGGCTGGAGGAGCTGGCCGACGGCCGGGACCTGCTGGCGCGCACGGCCGCGGCCTGGGAGGAGGACGACCTGCGGCGCGCGGAGCCGGGCGGTGCGGTGACGTTCCACCGGGGCGCCGACGCGGTGGTGCGGACGCTGGCCGCGGCGTGCCGGCGGGTCGGGTTGCCGGTCGAGTGCGAGGTCGGGTCGTCGCGGGCGCTGGCGCTGGTCGTGCGCGACCAGCGCGCGCGGGCGGGGGTCGGCCCGGCGCTGGTCGTCGAGCTCGACGGGCCGTCGTGGGCGCGCGCGGACGTGGTGGACCGCGAGGTCGACGGTCCCCTGGAGCTGGAGCGGCGGGGGTGGCGGTACGTGCGGGTGCTCACGGCGGACGTGTTCGCCGACGCCGACGCCGAGGCGGACCGGATCGCGGGGTTGTGGCGCGACGCGCTCGCCGACGCCGGTCACGACCTGCCGTGGGTCGTGGACCTGGGGTCGGCGGCGGGCGCGGGCCGGGCGGGGGAGGGACCGGGGGAGGACGCGGTGGCCGGGTCGGACGGGTCGGACGGGTCGAACGGGGCGGACGGGGTGGACGTGGACGGCGTGGTGGACCGGGCCGAGCGGCTCGACGTGACGCGGGCGGACGCGTCGTGAGCCCGCGGGTGCCGGACGGCGAGCGCGAGGTGCCGCTGGAGGACGAGCGGTCGGCCGACGACCGGGACGAGGGCTGGGGCGAGCGGCCGGGGGCCGGTCACGACGACGAGTGGTACCTGTCGCAGCGTCCGCCGCACTGGGACTGACGCCGGGGGCCTCGTCGTCCACCACCATCAGCACCTTCAGTGACGGTTGCGTTGCACTGAGACATAGGTTCCTGACTGGCCGTGAGAGCCCTCTCACTCTCGGTCGATACTTGGCCGTCGCACCGTAAATCGATGAGGCGCAGAGCTTCTGCCCCGCCCCGATCACCCCCATGATGGGCCCGGAACCTCGACCGGTGTCCCCCGGTGGGGGGACGCGCGGGAGGTCCCGTGGACGGTCCCCCGGCACGGCGGCGGAAGGTGGAGGATGCGCAGCTCGACGGCCCCGCGCTCGGCGACCGCGTTCCTCGTCCCGCCGGTCGCCGCCCGCACCCGGCGGCGTCGCAGCACCGTCCCCGTCCTGCTCGACGTGGCCGCCGTCGCGGTGGCCACCGCCGTCCTGGCGGCGGCCGTGGTCGTCGCCCTCGCCGGCTCCGTCCCCTGGGACGTCTCCGCCTTCGTCTCCGTGCTCGCGCTGGTCGTGCTCGTCGCCGAGTCCCGGCCGGTGACCTCCCGCACCGGCGGCCGGGGGGAGGCCCTGCCCGTCTCCTGGGGGTTCCTCGTCGCGCTCGTCGCGCTCGGTCCGGTGTCCCTGGCGCTGCTCGTGCGGGCCCTGCCCGCCCTGGTGCGCCAGACCCGCCGCGGCGCCGGGCCCCGGACGGCGGTCGTGGGGGCCGGGGTGTCCGTCGTCGGCGTCCTCGTCTGCAGCACCGTCCTCGACGCCCTGCTCGGGGGTCCGCACGCGGCCGGGCCCGTCCTGCGCGACCCGGGCCAGTGGCCCGCCGTCCTGGCCGCCGGCGCGGCCGGACTGCTGGCCCAGTGGTGCGCCGACCTGGCCGCCCGGCCGGTCGTCGACCGCACCCCCCGCCGGCTGGTCCGGACCGGGTCGGCGTCCGGGGTGCTGCTGACGCTGGCCGTCGTCGCCTCGGCCCCCGTGGTCGTCGTCAGCGCCGAGGGCGGGGCGTGGCTGCTGCTCCTGGTGTGCGTCCCGCTCGGGGTGATGCTCGTCAGCGCGGCGATCGCCCGGCGCCACGAGCGGCGCGCCATGGTCGACGACCTCACGGGCCTGCCCAACCGGGACGCGCTGCTGGGAGCCACCGCCCGCGCGCTGCGCGCGGCCGGCCCGGGCTCCGGCCCGGGGCTGCTGGTCGTCGACCTCGACCACTTCAAGGACGTCAACGACACCCTCGGGCACCCCGTCGGCGACGCGCTGCTGCGCGAGGTCGCCGAACGGCTCGTGGCCCAGGCCCCCGCGCACGCCGTCGTCGCCCGCCTCGGCGGCGACGAGTTCGGCCTCCTCGTGGCCGACGGCCTGGAGGCCGAGGGGCTCGCGCTGGCCGTCGTGGAGGAGATGTCCCGGCCCCTGCGGGTCGGGGAGCTGCAGGTCCTGCTGCCCGCCAGCGTCGGGGTGGCGCTGGCCCCCGAGCACGGCACGAGCGCCCCGTCGCTGCTCAAGAGCGCCGACGTCGCCCTGTACCAGGCCAAGGAGGTCCGGGGCCGGGCCTGCACCTACGCCGGCCGCCGCGACGTCAACAGCATCGAGCGGCTGCAGCTGCTCGGCGACCTCGGCCACGCCGTCGAGCGCGGTGAGCTGTACGTCCGGTACCAGCCGCAGGTCGACCCGCGCACCGGGCTCGTCGTGGGCGCCGAGGCCCTGGCCCGCTGGCAGCACCCCGAGCTCGGCTCCGTCGCCCCCGACCGGTTCATCCCGCTCGCCGAGCAGTCCGGCCTCATCGCGGGGGTGACCGCGCTGGTCCTCGACCAGGCCCTCGCCGCGGCCGCGCGCTGGCGGGCGGAGGGGTTCACCGGCACCGTCTCGGTCAACCTCTCCGCGCGGCTGCTGACCGACCACGACCTGCCGGTCCTGGTCGCCGAGGCCCTGCACCGGCACGGCCTGGACGCCTCGGTCCTGGTCCTGGAGGTCACCGAGACGGGCATCGTCTCCGACCCCGAGCGCGCCGGGGTCGTCGTCCGCCGCCTGCGGGCCCTGGGGTGCGGGGTCGCCGTCGACGACTACGGCACCGGGCAGTGCTCGCTGACGTACCTCACCGACCTCGAGGTCGACGAGCTGAAGGTCGACCGCAGCTTCGTGACGGGGATGACCGGGGACCGCGCCCGCGCCGTCATCGTCCGTTCGACCGTGCACATGGCCCGCGACCTCGGGCTGCGGGTCGTCGCCGAGGGCGTGGCCGACGCCGCCACCCAGCGGGCCCTGGCCGACCTCGGGTGCGACGTCGTGCAGGGCGAGCACGTCGGCGACCCCGTGTCGGCCACCGCGGTCCGGGACCTGCTGCGCCGCCAGGTCCGCGCCCCCGGGGTGGCGCTCGCGGTCGGGGAGTGAGGGCCGCGCGCCCGCGCTCACGAGCGCACCGTCAGGACGGTCCGCCCGGCCGCGGCGGCCAGCCGCGCGGCGGTGGCGGCGTCGACGGCCACCAGCACCGACGTCGTCGACCGCGCGTCGCCGCCCGGCAGCACCGGGTCGGTCACCGCGGGCAGCCGCAGCACCACGACGTCGGCGGCGATGCGCTCGGCGCCGGTCGCGGCCCCCGTCACCGGGTCCTGCGTCCGGGCCAGCACGTCGACCCGGACCCCGGGCGCGAGCGTCTGCAGCAGCGCGGGGTCGCCCACGTCGACGCCCGCGGCGACCGTCCCCGGTGGCTGCCCGGCCAGCAGGGGCCCGGTCGTGGTGCGCGCGTCGGTCAGCACCTCACCGCGGCGGACCGGTGAGGCCAGCACGGCGCCCTGGACCTGCGTGAGCACCCCGTCGGGGACGGTCCGGTCCTGCAGCTGCGCCGTCGTGACGTCCGTGCTCGTCAGGACGGCACCGGTGGGCAGGTCCCGGGCGGCCACCGGGACCGCCCGCAGCTGCGGGGCCGGCGGCGCGAGCGTGGCCACCGTGACGCCGCCGGCGGCGGCGACCAGCCCGGCGCACAGCCAGCGGCGGATCAGCCGGCGCCGGCGGCGGTCGCCGGGGCCGAGGGGGACGGGGCTCGACAGGACGGGCATGCCCGGACGCTAGGTGCGCCCGGGCCGCGGGCCGTGGACGCGACAGGCCGCCTGGGGACGACGGGCGTCCCGAGGCGGCCTGTGGAGACGGCGGTGACCCCGCCGGTCAGGCGGCGGAGCTGGTCCCGCTGGTCGAGGACGACGAGGAGGTCGACGAGGAGGACGCCGACGAGGACGACGACGCCGACGAGGAGGCCGAGGTCGACGAGGCGGACTCCTTGGCCGGCGCCGAGGTGCCGGACCCGCCGGAGCCGTCCGACGAGCCCGACGACCCGCGGGAGTCGTTGCGGTAGAAGCCGGACCCCTTGAAGACGATGCCGACGTTGTTGAACAGCTTCCGCAGCTGGCCCGAGCACTCCGGGCAGACCGTCAGGGCGTCGTCGCTGAAGGACTGGCGGACCTCGAAGGAGTGTCCGCACGACTGGCAGCTGTAGGCGTAGGTGGGCACGCGTTCTCCGTTGGCTCCTGGGACCCCACTGGCACTCGGGTCGGTCGAGTGCCAATGGTACTCGGAGTGCGCCGATCCGGTACCGGCTCAGCGCACCCCGCGCAGGTACCGGTCCACCCGGACGGCCCGCGACCGCAGCGGCGGGACGGACGCCTCCAGCTGCGCCACCTCGATCGCCCCCGCCCGCCGCGCCGCGACCTGCGTCTGCGCCAGGTGCACCCGCTCCAGCGCGACCTCCCGCGCGTCGGCCGGGACGGGCACCTCCAGCCGCCGCACGTCGGTGAAGTCCACCCGGGCGGCGAACGTCACCGGACGGGCCGCCCCGTCCACCCGCAGCACGCCGCGCAGCCAGCCGCCCGCGCCGTCCCCGCGCACCCGCAGCGCCACCGCCGTGCTGCCGCTGGGCAGCAGCACCGGCGTGCGCGCCACGAGCGCCGCGGTGGACGTCCCGGCGGGCTGACCGGTGAAGTCGTAGACCAGCCGCAGCGCCGGCCCCGGCGCGAGGGTCAGCGACGCGGTCGCCCGCGTCGCGGCCACCGTCCACCCCGCGGGGTCGCCCAGCCGGTCCAGCAGCACCGGCTGCGCCCCGATCGCGGCCTCCACCGAGGACGTGACGCCCGCCGCCGTCAGCCCCACCGCCACCGGCACCGGCCCGGCGGCCACCGCCGTCAGCCGCAGCCGCCCGTCCGGCAGCGGCCCGGCCCGCAGCAGCGCGGCGTCCACGTCGACCCGCACGTCGGCGGCGTCCACGGGCGCCGAGCGGCCCGCGGCGTCGTGGCCGGTGACCGTCACGTCCAGCGACGCGCCCGCCCCCGCCAGCACGGGCGGCGCGTCGAGGCCGAACCGCACCGGCGGGCCGAGGACCTCGACGTCGAGGCGGCCGGCGGCCGGCCCCAGCTGGGCCTGGACCGCAGCCCGGCCCGGGGTCACCCCGCGGACCAGCACCCGCCCCGAGGTCTGGACGGCCAGCACCCCCGGGTCCGTCGAGGTGAGCACCGGCGTGCCCGCCGTCGGGGCTCCCGACGCGGTCACCGGCACCACCCGCACCGCCTGGGGTAGCCCCGGGAACACCTGCGCCGCACCGAGTTCGGGTCGCAGCACCACGGCCGTCGCCTCCGGTCCGGCGCCCGCGGGCACCAGCCCGACCGCGTGCGCCACGGGCCGGGCGGCGCCGTCGGAGGGGACGACGACCTCGCTGACGCCCGCGTCGCCGGGGCGGCGGGCGACGAGCTGCGCGGACCCGCCGCCGTCGAGCATCACCGCGCCCACGGCCCCGGCGTCGAGCATCCGCCGGGCGGTGTCGGCGGCGGTGACCCCGATCGAGGTGGCCGTGCCGCCCTCGACGGTCAGCAGCAGCAGGTCCCCACCGGCGGTCCAGCCGATCGCGGTGCGGGCCCGCAGCGCGGCCCAGGTGGGGTCGGTGGTGTCGAAGGGGGCGGGCGCGCCGTCGCGGACGAGCTCGAGCCGGGCGCCGACGGCGAACCCGGTGGACCCGGGGGGCAGGGCGTCCACCCGCACCCGCACGTCGCTGGTGACGGCCGTCCCGACCGCGAGCGCGGTCAGCTCCGGGACGAGGGTCCCGGTGCCGACCAGGACGAACCCGTCGGCGGGCACGGGGGTGGGGCCGGGGGCGCGGACGGCGGTGACGGCGCCGGCCCGGACCTCGACCTCGACGCCGGCGGCCGTGGTCAGCGACCGGTCCCCGGCGCCCCAGGCCGGCGGGAACAGGGCGAGGGTGTCGGGGGCGACGGTGCGGGTGGCGAGCGCGGCGAGCCGGTGGGTGCGCCCGCCGAGGGTGACGGTGCCGTCGAGCTGCACGGGGCCGACCCGGCCGGTGGTGCCGGTGGGGCCGGGGCTGATGCCGACGGCGCCCTGCGGGTCGGCGGCGGCCTTGAGCGGCCGGCCGGCCAGGACGACGGGCCCGTCGGGGGTGCCGGTGCGGTCGATGTCGTAGAAGTCGCCGTTGACGGCGGCGACGGCGCCGCCGGCGGCGGCGAGGTCGGCCGGGGTCCGCGGGGAACTCAGGTCGTGCTGGAGCAGGACGGGCCGGGTGGTGGACCCGGCCGCCAGCCGCAGGAGGGCCTGCCGGACGGGGCCGGGTCCGGTGCTGCGCTCGAGGGTGACGCCGGGGGCGACGACCTCGGCGCCGGCGGTGGTGGGTCCGGTCTGGGCGGCGGCGGGGCGGACGGTGAGCCCGGCGGCCGAGGCGGCAGCCACGGCGAGCACGGTGCGACGACGAACCATCTACTCAACGTAACCGCCGGGGTGGGGCGTCAGGCGTCGCGCCACCCGGCGAGCTTGCCGTCCCGGCTGATCGCCTGCAGACGTTCCTCCACGGCCCGGCGCTCGGCGGTGGACGTCACCACCAGCAGGTCGTCCCCGCGGCGCAGCACCGTCCGCGGCTGCGGCACGAACGTCGACCCGTCCCGCGCCACGAGGCTCACGTTGGCGCCGCGGGGCAGCCGCAGCTCGAACACCTCCACCCCGTGCAGCCGCGACCCCGCGCTCACCCGCACCCGCAGCACGTCGGCCGACAGCGTCCCCAGCGGTGAGACCTCCACGTCGAGGTCCTGCGTGGGGGCGGAGCTGATGAGCCCCAGCCGCCGGGCCAGCGGCGCCAGCGCGGGCGCCTGCACGAGCGTGAACACCACGACGAGCACGAGCACCAGGTCGAACAGCCGTTGCGACCCGCTGATCCCCGCGACGACCGGCACCGTCGCCAGCACCACGGGCACCGCGCCGCGCAACCCCGCCCAGGACAGGAACGCCAGGTCGGCGCGCGGCAGCCGGAAACCGGCCAGCGACACGAGCACCGAGGCCGGCCGGGCGAACAGCGTCAGGACCAGCCCGACCAGCAGCGCGTCCAGCAGCGCCGACGGCAGCCGCGCCGGGCTCGCCAGCAGCCCGAGCATGACGAACAACCCGATCTGAGCCAGCCACCCGGACGCCTCGGCGAAACCCCGGGTCGCGTGCCGGTGCGGCAGCCGCGCGTTGCCCAGCACCAGGGCGCACAGGTACGTCGCCAGGAACCCCGAGGCGTGCAGGACGTCGGCCACGGCGAAGGCCCCCACGGCCAGCGCGAGCACGGCCACCGGGTACAACCCGGAGCTGGGCAACGCACTGCGCCGCAACAGGAACGCCCCGGCGGCCCCGATGCCCACCCCGACGACGGTGCCGAGCGCGAGCTCCAGGGCGGCCTCGCCGGCGTAGAACCACCAGGCGTGGTCGGAGTGCCCGGCGGCCACGTCGGTCAGGGCCAGGACGGCGATGACGACGGGGGCGTCGTTGAGCCCGGACTCCGCTTCCAGCAGCCCCGACAGCCGGCCCGGCAGCGGCACCGAGCGCAGCACCGAGAACACGGCGGCGGCGTCGGTGGAGGAGACGACGGCGCCGATGAGGAAGGACACCGGCCACGACGTGTGCAGCAGCAGGTGCGCGCCGGCGCCGACCACCCCGATCGAGACGGCGGTGCCCACGGTCGCCAGCACCGCCGCCGGGGTCAGGACGCCGCGGACGGCGTCCCACCGGGTCGTCAGCCCGCCCTCGGCGAGGATGAGGACCAGGGCCCCGTACCCCAGGACCTGCGCGATCCCGGCGTCGTCGAACGGGATCCCCAGGCCCCCCTCGCCCAGCACCAGACCCAGGGCGAGGTACAGCAGCAGCGAGGGCAGCCCTGTGCGGGCCGAGAGGCGGACCGCGAGGACGGCCAGCAGCAGCACCCCGGAGCAGAGCAGCAGGACGCGGCTGAACTCCTCCAGGGTCATGCCGCACCGTAGCGCGGCGACTACGGTGCCCACGTGCGAGGCAACGCGATCGTCGTCGGTTCCGGACCCAACGGCCTGTCCGCGGCGGTGGTCCTGGCCCGCGCCGGGCTCGACGTCACCGTCCTGGAGGCGAGCGAGCGCGTCGGGGGCGCCTGCGTCGACGTCGAGCTCCTCGGCCCCGGGGTGGTCAGCGACGTCGGCTCGGCCGTCCACCCGTTCGCCGTCGCCAGCCCCTTCCTGCGCGACCTGCCGCTGGAGCGGCACGGGCTGCGGTGGCGGCACGGCCGGTTCCCGCTGGGGCACGCCCTCGACGACGGCCCCTCCGCGGTCCTGCCGCACGACCTGGACGAGGCGGCCGACGCCCTGGGCCGCGACGGGCGGGCCTGGCACGCCCTGTTCGCCGGCCCGGTGGACCGGTGGGAGCAGCTGGTGCCCGACGTCCTCGGCCCGCTGCTGCGGGTGCCGTCCTCACCGCTGACCCTGGCGGCGTTCGGGGCGCGGGCGGCCTGGCCGGCGGCGCCCTTCGCGCGCGCGGTGTTCCGGGACGAACCGGCGCGGGCGCTGTTCGCGGGGATGGCCGCGCACGCCCTACAACCGCACGGGCAGCTGCTGACGGCCGCGTTCGGGGTGCTGTTCGGGGCGGCGGCGCACGCGACGGGCTGGCCCGTCCCGCAGGGCGGCTCGGGAGCGATCACCGGCGCGCTGCACGCGGTCCTGCGCGAGCACGGCGGACGGGTGGAGACCGGCCACCGGGTCGCCGCGCTGGCCGACCTGCCCCCGGCCGACGTGACGCTGCTGGACCTCACGCCCCGGCAGCTGCTGCGGCTGGCCGGTGACGAGCTGCCCGCGCCGTACGCGCGGGCGCTGCGCCGCTGGAGGTACGGCCCGGGCGCGCACAAGGTCGACTACCTGCTCGACGGCCCCGTCCCGTGGCGGGACGCGCGGCTGGCGCAGGCCGTCACGGTCCACGTCGGGGGCACCGCCCGGGAGGTCGCGGCGGCCGAGGCCGACGTCGTCGCCGGCCGCCACCCCGAGCGGCCGTTCGTGCTGGTGGCCCAGCAGGACGCCGCCGACCCCGGGCGCGCCCCGGACGGGCAGCGGGTCGTGTGGGCGTACGCGCACACCCCGCAGGGCTCGGACGACCCCGGCACCGGGGCCCGGGTGGACGCGCAGCTGGAGCGGTTCGCCCCCGGTTTCCGCGACCGCGTCCTGGCGCGGGTGGAGACCTCCCCGCGCCGGCTGGAGCAGCAGAACGCCAACCTCGTCGGCGGGGACGTCGGCGGGGGAGCGCTCACCCTGCGCCAGCAGCTCTTCCGGCCGGTGGCGGGCCTGTCGCCGTACCGCGTGCCGCGGCCCGGCACGTACCTGTGCTCGGCCGCGACCCCGCCCGGCGGCGGCGTGCACGGCATGTGCGGGTTCCACGCCGCGACGCTGGCCCTGCGCGACCTCGCCCGCACCCGCCGCACCCGGCCCCGCTGAGCCGCGCGGGGGAGCGCCGGGGTCAGGCGGCCAGCCAGAGCCAGCGCGTGGGGGTCACCACGGCCTGCACGAGCCGGTCGTGCGGCAGCGTCGGCAGCGGGCTGACCGCCGCGTCCAGCAGTTCCTCGTCGTGGACGACGGCCAGCACCGGGACCCGGGCCGGCACCCGCCGCAGCGCGCGGTCGTAGCTGCCGCCGCCCTGCCCGAGCCGGCGGCCGGCGGTGTCGACGGCCAGGGCCGGGATGAGGACCAGGTCGGCCGAGGCGATGGCGTGCACGCCCAGGTGCCCCGGCGCGGCGGGACGGGCCGGCCGGACCTCCCAGTCCAGGTCGGAGTCCTCCAGCAGCACCGGCAGCAGCACCTCGACGTCGTGCCGGCGCAGCTCGGCCAGCAGGCCCCGGGTGCCGGGCTCGTCGGGCCGGGAGGTGTACGCCGCGACCCGGTGCGCCCCGGCCAGCAGCGGGCAGCCCAGCAGGACGCGCGCGATCCCCGCGTCCACGTCGGCGGCCGTCTCGGCGCCGCGGGCCCGGCGCCGTTCGCGGATCCCGCGGCGCAGGGCCCGCTTGTGCGCCTCGACGGCGAGGACGTCCGCGTGGACGGTGAGGGTGTCGACGGCGCTGTCTCGGGTGGGCACGGCGGCTCCTGGTTCTCGCCGACCGCGCTGGCGAGGTTTTCGGGCGCGGAACGGTGGTCCTCCGAGTCTGCCCCTTCCCGCCGGGTTCGGGAAGGGGGCGCGAGTCCTCACCGACGGCCCACAGCGACTGCACCCAGTGTCCGCCCCGGGACGGGCGGTAGCCTCCGCCCCATGACTGAACGCGACGAGCGTCCCGGCCGCACGGTGCGCAAGGCCGTGATCCCCGCCGCCGGGCAGGGGACCCGCTTCCTGCCGGCCACCAAGGCGATGCCCAAGGAGATGCTGCCGGTGGTCGACACCCCGGCCATCCAGTACATCGTCGAGGAGGCCGTCCGCGCCGGGCTCACCGACGTCCTGATGATCACCGGGCGCAACAAGCGCTCCCTGGAGGACCACTTCGACCGCAACGTCGAGCTGGAGGTGGGGCTGGAGAAGAAGGGCGACCAGGCCAAGCTGGCCCGCGTCCAGGAGTCCACCGACCTGGCCCAGGTCCACTACGTCCGCCAGGGCGACCCCAAGGGCCTGGGGCACGCCGTGGCCGTGGCCGAGCAGCACGTCGGCGACGAGCCGTTCGTGGTGCTGCTCGGGGACGACATCGTCGACTCCCGAGACCCGCTGCTGGACACCATGATCAAGGTCCGCGAGGAGCACGGCGGCAGCGTCGTGGCCTTCATGGAGGTCCCCCGCGACCAGATCCACCTGTACGGCTGCGCCGTGGCCGAGCCCACCGGCCAGGCCGACGTCGTGAAGGTCTCCGGGCTCGTGGAGAAGCCCAAGACCGAGGAGGCCCCCAGCAACCTGGCCATCATCGGCCGGTACCTGCTCGACCCGGCGGTCTTCGCGGTGCTGCGCGACACCCCTCCCGGCAAGGGCGGGGAGATCCAGCTCACCGACGCCCTGCAGGTCCTCGCCCAGGGCGAGGGCCCCGGCTACGGCGTCCACGGCGTCGTCTTCCGCGGCCGCCGCTACGACACCGGCGACAAGCTCGACTACATCAAGGCCGTCGTCCGCCTCGCCAGCGAGCGCGAGGACATCGGGGCCGAGCTGCGCGAGTGGCTGGGCGAGTACGTGGCGTCGGGTGCGGGTGCCCCCGACCGGGCGTGACAACCTGGGGACCGTGAGCCCCGTCGGTGTGAGCCAGATGTGAGCGAGACCCTGACCACGGTGGCGGCCCACCGGCAGTCCTGCCTGGACCTGGTGCGGCCGCTGCCGCCGCTGGACCTCGCGCTGCGCGACGCCCTCGGCTGCGTGCTGGCCGAGGACGTCGTCAGCCCGCGACCGCTGCCCGCCTTCGACAACTCGGCGATGGACGGGTACGCGGTGCGGCTGCGCGACGTCGAGGGCGCCAGCGAGGACCACCCCGTCGGGCTGCCCGTCGTCGGGGACGTCGCCGCCGGCCGGGCCGACACCCTCCGCCTGGTCGGCGGCACGACCGTCCGCATCATGACCGGCGCCCCGATCCCCCCCGGGACCGAGGCCGTCGTCCCCGTCGAGTGGACCGACCGCGGCGTCACCCACGTCACCGTCCGCAAGGCCCCCTCCGAGGGCCAGCACGTCCGCCGCGCCGGCGAGGACGTCGAGGGCGGCACCGTCGTCCTGGAGGCCGGCACCCGCCTCGAACCCCGCCACGTCGGCGTGCTCGCCGCGATCGGCCGCGCCCGCGTCCGGGTCCGCCCCCGCCCGCGCGTCGTCGTCGTCTCCACCGGCACCGAGGTCGTCGAACCCGGTGCCGCCCTCGCCCGCGGTCAGCTGCACGACGCCAACGGCTACCTGCTCACCGCGGCCGTCGAGGACGTCGGCGCCCTCGGCTACCGCGTCGGGGTCGTCGCCGACGACGCCCGCGAGCTCGCCGCCGTCCTGGACGACCAGCTCGTGCGGGCCGACGTCGTCATCACCTCCGGCGGGGTCAGCGAAGGCGCCTACGACACCGTCAAGGAGGTCCTGTCCGCCCCCGGGCAGCACAGCGTCACCTTCGACCGGGTCGCCATGCAGCCGGGGATGCCGCAGGGCTGCGGGACCCTCGGCGAGCAGGGCGTCCCCGTGTTCACCCTGCCCGGGAACCCGGTCAGCACCTTCGTCTCCTTCGAGGTCTTCGTCCGCCCCGCGCTGCGGCGCATGCTCGGCGACGAGGGACCCGACCCCGACCGGCCCCGCGTGCGCGCCCTCGCGGGGGCGCGCTGGACGTCCCCGCCGGGCAAGGAGCAGTACGTCCGCGCCGCCTGGACCCGCGACGGGGAGGGCCGCCTCGTCGTCGAGCCCGTCTCCGGCCACGGCTCGCACCTGGTGACGGCGCTCGCGCGCGCCACCTGCCTGGTGGTCGTGCCCGTCGGGGTGTCCGTCGTCGAACCCGGCGACGAGGTCGAGTGCCTGCTGCTGGGGCCGCTGCCCGTGGGGGACCAGTGGACCGCCTGACGCACCTGGACCAGGCCGGCAAGGCGCGGGTGGTGGACGTCTCGGCCAAACCCGTCACCGCCCGCGAGGCGCGCGCCGAGGGGTACGTCCGCTGCTCCGCCGCGGTGCTCGACCTGATCGCCGACGGGGACCTGCCCAAGGGCGACGCGCTCGCCGTCGCGCGGATCGCCGGGCTGCAGGCGGCCAAACGCACCCCGGACCTGGTCCCGCTGGCGCATCCTGTGGCGGTGCACGCCGTCGAGGTCGACATCACGCCCGTCTCCACGCCCGAGCTCACCGGGGTCCACATCACCGCCGCCGTCCGCACGGCCGACCGGACGGGCATCGAGATGGAGGCGCTGACCTGCGTCGTCGTCGCGGGGCTGACGTTCGTCGACATGGTCAAGGCCGTCGACCGGCGCACCGTCCTGGACGGGGTGCGCGTGACGGCCAAGAGCGGTGGGCGCTCGGGGGACTGGACCGTCGATGAGTCCTGACCGCAGCGCGCTCGTGGTGACGGTCTCCAACCGCGCCTCGGCGGGCGTCTACGCCGACACCTCCGGCCCGATCGTGGTGCAGGGGTTGCGGGACATGGGTTTCCGCGTCGACGGCCCCGTCGTCGTCCCGGACGGGGACCCGGTCGAGGAGGCGTTGCGCGACGCCGTCGCCGCCGGGTACGACGTCGTGGTGACCAACGGCGGCACGGGGCTGAGCCCGCTGGACCTGACGCCCGAGCGCACCCGGGCGGTGCTCGACCACGAGGTCCCCGGGGTGGCGGAGGCGGTGCGCGCCGCCGGTGTGGCCGCCGGTGTCCCCACGGCCGTGCTGTCGCGGGGGGTGGCGGGGGTGGCGGGCCGCACGTTCGTGGTGAACCTGCCGGGGTCCTCCGGCGGCGCGCGCGACGGCGTGGGTGTGCTCGCGGGGTTCCTGGGGCACGCGGTCGACCAGATCCGCGGCGGGGACCACGTGCGCGCCGACGCGTCCGGGGCGGGCCGCCCGTGAGCGCCGGCTGGCCGGTCGAGCTGCGCGACGGCCCGGTGCGGTTGCGTCCGCTGCGCCGTCGCGACGCCACGGCGTGGCGTGCGGTGCGCGCGGCGAACGCCTCGTGGCTGCGGCCGTGGGAGGCGACCTCGCCCGAGGGCAGCGGCCCGGCGCCGAGCTTCCCGCAGATGGTCCGGGGTTTCGCGCGCGAGGCGCGGGCGGGACGGATGCTGCCGTTCGTCGTGGAGCTCGACGGGAACCTCGTCGGTCAGATCACCGTGTCCGGGATCACCTGGGGTTCGCTGCGCTCGGCGCACGTGGGGTACTGGATCGACCAGCGGGTCGCCGGGCGCGGGACCATCCCGACGGCGCTGGCCCTGGTGACCGACCACTGCTTCGGAACCCTTCGGCTGCACCGGGTCGAGATCAACATCCGGCCGGAGAACGCGGCGTCGCTGCGGGTCGCGGAGAAGCTCGGGATGCGCGACGAGGGGTTGCGCCGGGCGTACCTGCACATCGACGGCGCCTGGCGCGACCACCGCACGTTCGCGGTGACCGCCGGTGAGGTGCCCGAGGGGCTGCTGGCGCGGTACCGGGCCTCCCAGCGCGCCCGCTGAGACGGGTGTGACGATCTGCGCGGCGCGACACGCCCCGGGGTTGCACGTCCTCGCCGGGTGTGCGCCCTAGCGTTGCGTTCCGTGCCCGCCAGCAGCCTGATCTTCCTCGTCATCATCGCCTTGTGGGCCGCCTACCTCGTGCCGAACGCGATCCGCAGGCACCGGCGGACGGCCGAGGCGCGGCAGGCCGACCGCGACTCGCAGGCCATGCGGGTCGTCGTGCGGCGCGGGGCCGCGCCGGTCGGCCAGGCCCTGGCCGCGGCCGCGGCGAACGCCGTCGCGGTGGGCGCCTCGTCCCGGCCGGTGCTCGGCCCGGGTGCCGAGCCGGTGGCGGCGGTGTCGTCCTCGCCGGTCGCGGTGCGCGAGCGGTCGCGGGCCGGGGTGTCCCGGGTGGTCACCCGCCGTCGCCGGGTGCTGGCCGCGGCCGGGATCGCGACCGGTCTGGGCTGGGGGGTCGTCCTGACCGGGCTGTCGGCCTGGTGGGCCGGGGCGGTGCCGACGGTGGCGCTGATGCTCGTCCTGGCGGCCCTGAGCCGGCACGGCGCGAGCGCCCCGCAGCGCCGGGCGCAGGTGCGCACGGGGCCGGTGGTCCTGCCGGCGGCGCGTCCGGCGGCCCGGGTGCGGGTCCCGGTGCAGCGCGACGAGCGCCCGTCGCCGCTGGCCGGGGACGACGGCTGGGAGCCGGTGCCGGTGCCGCTGCCGACCTACCTGCTCAAGGACCGGGCCCGGACGTGGGACCCGGTGTCCCCGGCGCTGGCGGCGCAGTCCGCCGGGCAGGCTCCCGCCGGGGAGCGCGAGACGCTGGTGATCGACCTGCGCGAGCACGTGCGGGCCGTGGGGGAGTAGTCCTCGCCCCCCTGGTCACCGGTCCGCTCCGGGGCTGGTAACCTCTTCTCGTCGCCGCGAGTGATCGGGGTGATGGGCAAGGGGCTGTGGCGCAGCTGGTAGCGCACCTCGTTCGCAACGAGGGGGTCAGGGGTTCGAATCCCCTCAGCTCCACCCAGGAGATCGTCGAAGGCCCCCACCGGGTTCCGGTGGGGGCCTTTTCGCGTGCCCGGCGCGGAGCGGGGATCTGCGCATGTCGTTGCGCCGCATGCACATCCTGTGAGGGACTTGCGGCGAACGGGTGACCCCCAGCTACGATGCGTCGTGCCAGACCACCTTCCGTAGCGGCGTTCGGCCCGATCGGGGTCATCCGGACGGATCACTGGCAGCCCACACCGTCGTGGGTGTCCATCAGGCCACGACGGGGGAGGGTTCATGGCTGCCGAGGATCTGCGTCTGCTGCCGAGTCAGCGGCGCCGGGTGATCGACGCACCGGTTCCCGAGACCCAGCGGCCGTTCCTGCCGATCGGCCGCCGCGGCACGGCCCGCCGCACCGCCTCCGGGGCCGTCCGCGAGCACCGCCGGCCCGTGTGGCAGCGCGAGTACAGCCGGACCATCGCGGTCTCCGACGCCCTGGCCGCCCTCATCGGCGCCGTGCTGGGCTGGGTCCTGCGCTTCGGGGAGTCCCCGCAGGCCGCGGGCCCGTCGGTGGCGTGGGCGGTGGTCCTGCTCCCGCCGGTCTGGGTCGTCTCGATGCTGCTGTTCCGGGCCTACGAGGCGAGGTTCCTCGGGGTCGGCTCGGAGGAGTTCCAGCGGGTGCTGCTGGCCGGCACGACCGTCGTGGCCCTGGTGGGGACGGCGTCGTGGGCCTTCGCGCTCGACGTGGCCCGCGGGTTCGTCGTCGTCGCCCTGCCGGTCGCCGGCGTGCTGACCGTCGCCGCCCGCCTGGGCGTGCGCCGCTACCTGCACGCCCGCCGGGCCGCGGGGGAGTGCATGCAGTCCACCCTCGTCGCCGGGCACCCCGCCGCGGTCGCCTCCCTGGTCCGCCAGGTGCAGCGCAACACCGACCACGGGCTGCGCGTCGACGGCGCCTGCACCCCCGACGGGACCGGCACCGCCGAGCTGGAGGCGCTCGGGGTGCCCGTGCTGGGCACCCTGGAGGAGATCGCCGACGTCGCCCTCGACGTCGACGTCGACGTGGTCGCGACCCTGACCTGCCCCGAGCTCGACGGCCCGGTGCTGCGCCGGCTCGGCTGGGAGCTGGAGGGCACCCGCGCCGACCTGGTCGTGGCCCCCGCCCTGACCGACGTCGTCGGCCCCCGCGTGGTGATCCGCCCCGTCTCCGGGCTGCCCCTGCTGCACGTCGACCGCCCCGAGCTGCGCGGGATCCGGCACGCCGGGAAGGCCGTGTTCGACCGGGGCAGCGCGGCGCTGGGGCTGCTGCTGCTGTCCCCGGTGTTCCTGGTGCTGGCCCTGCTCATCAAGCTCGACTCCCGGGGGCCGGTGTTCTTCCGGCAGACCCGCGTGGGCCGCGACGGCCGCGAGTTCTCCATGGTCAAGTTCCGCTCGATGGTGGTGGACGCCGAGCAGCTGCTCATCGACCTGCGCTCGCAGTCGGAGGGCAACGGCCTGCTGTTCAAGATGCGCCGCGACCCCCGGGTGACCCGCGTCGGCTCGTTCCTGCGCCGGTACTCCCTGGACGAGCTGCCGCAGCTGTTCAACGTCGTGGGCGGCAGCATGTCGCTGGTCGGTCCCCGGCCCCCGCTGCCGCGGGAGGTGGCCGAGTACGGCGAGGACCTGCGCCGGCGGCTGCTGGTGAAGCCGGGGCTGACGGGGTTGTGGCAGGTGTCGGGCCGCTCGGACCTGGACCTGGAGGAGTCGACCCGGCTGGACCTGCAGTACGTGGAGAACTGGTCGCCGGCGTTCGACGTGATGATCCTGGCCAAGACGGCGCAGGCCGTCTTCGGCGGCCGGGGAGCTTACTGACCGTGAGGCGTCGTGTGACGCCTGTGACGGTTGTGACATCCGTCGCAGGGGTGGCCGGTGATCGCGCCTTGCGCTCATCCAGTGAAGCCTGGCTACTATGCGCACGGCTGAGTAACCAGAAGTGACGGTTCTGGGCTGTTCGAGTCGTAGATCCGAGCAATCCACCACAGCAGTCGATCCGGGAGGAGGGCGCGTGACGACCAGCACCGAGCCGACGGCGCACGCCGTCGAGGACGGCCCCGCGCCGGCCGTCGGCACCCCCACCCTCTCGGTGGTGGTCCCCGCCCACGACGAGGCCCGCGTCCTGCGCCGCACCCTGGCCGCCCTGGCCGCCGCCGCCGGACCCGAGACCCTCGAGGTCGTCGTCGTCGCCAACGGGTGCACCGACGGCACCGCCGACGTGGCCCGCGCCGCCGGCGCCCGCGTCGTCGAGCTCGGGCAGGCCTCCAAGGCCGCCGCCCTGCGCGCCGGGGACGAGGCCGCCACGGTCTTCCCCCGCGTCTACCTCGACGCCGACATCGTCCTGACCCCCGGCACGCTCGGGCACCTGGCCGAACGGCTGCGCCGGGGCGACGTGCACGCCGCCTCACCGCGGATCCGCTTCGACCTGCGCGGCTCGACCTGGCCCGTGCGGTCCTTCTACCGGGCCTACGCCGAACTGCCCTACGTCCGCTCCGGCCTGGTCGGCCTCGGCGTCTACGGCCTGTCCGCCGCCGGCCGCTCCCGGTTCGAGCGGTTCCCCGACCTCACCAGCGACGACCTCTTCGTGCAGCGGCTGTTCGCCGAGCACGAGCGCGGCACCAGCGACGGCGAGTTCGTCGTGGCCGCACCCAGGGACCTGCGCAACCTGCTCAAGGTGCGCACGAGGACCGCCTCGGGCAACGCGGAACTCAGCAGGACCGGTCACGGCGCCGGGGGGCGCCCGGCCACCCTCGACGAGGGGGCCGGCGGGAACGCCACGGGGGGGACGTCCTTCGAGAGGTCGACGTCGGGGACGACGAGCGCCCTCGCGAAACTCGCAGTCACCCGCCCACGACTGCTCCCGTCCGCCGCCGTCTACGCCGCCGTCACCACCGCGTCCCGGATCTCCGCTCGTCGCAGGCAGAACACCGCCTGGCAGCGGGACACGTCCACTCGCTGACCGGTTCCCTGGGAGATCACATGGTTCTCTTCTCTGGCCCTTCGCGAACCCTGGCGTCGCTGCGCTCCGTCACCGCCCTCGACCTGACCGCCGTCGAGGAGGTCGGGGTCGAGCGACCCGACCAGCACCAGCAGGTGACCGTCGACGACGTCACGTTCGACGCGCTGCGCGAGACCGAGGTCGTCGAGCACGTCATGGTCGCCCTCGAGGAAGGGCGCGGGGGGAACCTCATCACCCCCAACGTGGACATCCTGCGGCAGCTGCGCCGCCCGCAGCTGCGCGAACTGGCCGAGCAGGCCGAGCTCGTCGTCCCCGACGGCATGCCCATCGTGTGGGCCAGCAAGCTCCAGGGCGAGGAACTGCCCGAACGGGTCACGGGTTCGTCGCTCATCTGGTCGCTGTCCGAGGCGGCCGCCCGGTCCGACCGGTCCCTGTACCTGCTCGGCGGCGCGGAGGGGATCGCCGAGCGTGCAGCGGACCGGTTGACCGAGGAGTACGACGGCCTGGACGTCGCGGGCTGGCACTGCCCGCCCTTCGGTTTCGAGAAGCGCCCCGACACGCTCGAGGAGACCGTCAGCGCGGTCGTCGAGGCCGAACCCGACATCGTGTTCGTCGCCCTGGGTTTCCCCAAGCAGGAACGCCTCATGCAGCTCCTGCGCGAGCACCTCCCGAACACCTGGTTCGTCGGGTGCGGGGGCACCCTGACCATGGTCGCGGGGGAGATCTCCCGGGCCCCGCTGTGGATCCAGCGCAGCGGCCTGGAGTGGGTGCACCGGCTGGCCATGGAACCGCGCCGGATGGCGAAGCGGTACCTGGTGCACGACCTGCCGTACGCGGCGGGGTTGTTCGCGCGGGCCGCCGCGCGGCGCACCAGGACCCGGCGGGCCGCGTGAGCGCCACCCGGGAGGCCCCGCCCACCACCGGGCCCACCCCCCGGCCCACCAGCGAGCCCCGCGCGACCGACCGGTCCTGGCCGGTCGTCACCGTCGTGGTCCCGGTCCACGGGGACCGCGGGCAGATCGCCGGCACGGCGCGGGCCCTGGCCGCCCAGGACTACCCCGGCGACGTCCACGTCGTCGTCGTCGACAACGGCGACAACGTCGATCTCGACGGCAGCACCGCCGTGCTGGAGAACCTGCAGCTGGTCTCCGAGCCGCAGCCGGGTTCGTACGCGGCGCGCAACGCCGCCCTGCCCCTGGCGGTGGGCGAGGTCCTGGCCTTCACCGACGGCGACTGCCTGCCCAGGCCGGACTGGCTGACCGCCGGCGTCGCCGAACTGCTGGCCGCCCCGGGTCCGGCGTTCGTCGGCGGGGCCATCGAGCTGTTCCCCCGCGACCCCGCGCACCCGACGGCCGCCGAGTTGTGGGACTGCGCCAACGGGCTGCGCCAGGACGTCTACGTGCGGGTGCAGGGCTGGGCCGCCACCGCGAACATGATGACCCTGCGTTCCACGTTCGACGACGTGGGCCGCTTCTCGCAGACCCTGCGCAGCGGTGGCGACCGGGAGTGGGGCCAGCGCGCGGTCGCCCGCGGCGTCCGGCCCGTCTTCGGCGCGGCGGCGGTGGTCGACCACCCGGCGCGCCGGACCATGGCCGAACTGCACAAGAAGGTCCGGCGCGTCACCCGTGGGGAGGTCGACAAGCGGCGTGCCGCCGGGGCGCCCCCGGTCGACGTCGCCGAACTCCTCCGGTCGTTGCGGCCCAACGTCCGGTCCATCCTGCGCACCTCCCGGCAGGTCGGCCCGCGGTGGTCGCCGGACCGTGTGCGGTACGTGGCGGTCGCGCAGTGGCTGCAGTACTACTTCATCGGCGCCGGCCTCCACGCGGCGATCGTCACCCGTCGAGCACGTGACGAGTGACCTCGGGACCGATCAGCACGACGGCTCAGCGACGCGCCGTCCCGCGGGTACAGTCGGCCCCGCGATGACACACGTCGAAACCCCGAAGGACGACGAACTCCCCGTGACCCGGCCGCGCAAGCACGGCATCTTCGGGAACGGGATGTGGGCGGCCGGCCAGCAGGCCGTCAACACCGGCCTGAACGCCGCCATCGGCGTCGCCCTGATCGCGACGCTGCCGATCGCCGAGTACGGCGCCTACGCCTACGGCGTGGCCCTGGCCTCCATCGGCATGTCCGTGATGTCCGCGGGCCTGAGCGGTCTGGCCGTCAAGGCGCTCGTGATGGACGAGCCGGCGACGCGGCAGATCGTCGCGTCGCTGATCCTGATCCGCGAGGTGTTCGCGGTCGGGGCCTACCTGCTCCTGGGTGCGATCAGCCTCACGAGCGGGAACTCGCTGTCGATCCTGGCCACGCTGGTCGCCTGCAGCGCGATGTTCTGCCGCGCCTTCGAGGCGCCGACCATGTGGTTCTCCGCGCACATGCGGACCCCGGCCATCTCCCGGTACAGCATCGCGGTGAACCTCGGCAGCGCCGGCGTCCGCGTCCTGGGCCTGGTCTCGCACTGGAACATCGCGTTCTTCCTCGCCGTGTACGTGCTGGAGGCGCTGGTCTCCGGCGTCGTCGTGACCTGGCGCTACCTCGCCGACCGGGAGAGCCCGGGGCTGGGGCGGCCCTCGTGGGCGCGGATGAAGTCCCTGCTGGGGCAGTCGTACCCGTTGATGATCTCCGGGCTGGCGAACCAGCTGAACCTGCGGTCCGACATCGTCGTGATCCAGACCGTCCTGGGCGTGACGTCGGTGGCGACCTACGCGGCGGCCGCGCGGTTCAGCGAGATCGCGTACTTCCTGCCCACGGTGTTCATGAACGCGACGCTCCCGGTGCTGCTGCGGACCCGCAAGGACCACGGGCCCGGGAGCCCGCAGTACCGCAGGATGCTGCAGAGGTCGTACGACCAGTCCTTCTGGTTCGGCGTCCTCGCCGCGACGGGGATCATCCTCGTCGGCGGACCGATCATCGACCTGGTCTTCGGGCCCGAGTACGCGGTGTCGAAGTCGGTCCTCGTCGTGCACGTGCTCGCGTGCCCGTTCGTGTTCATGGCGGCGGTCTACTCCAAGTGGATCATCGCGGAGAACCGGCTCTGGCTGTCGGTCATCCGGCACGCCGGCGGGGCGGTCGTGAACATCGCCCTGAACCTCGTCCTCCTGCCGCGGTACGGCGTCCTCGGCGCCGCGTACGCGACCGTCGGGTCGTACGTCCTGGCGTCCTACGTGGCCTGCTTCATCGACCGCGCCTCCCGGCCGGCCGCGTTGCAGATGACGCTCGCGATCGTGGCTCCCATCCGGTACGGCGGTTCGTGGTTGAGTAGGCGCTGGACAACGAGGAGATCGAAGTGAAGAACCCCAGGCAGACGCTCGCCTACTACTACCAGCGCGGGACGAACTGGGCGCAGAAGAACGGCGGCAAGCGCGCCCAGCTGTACTTCAAGACGATCAGCGAGCCCTTCTCGCGGGAGACGCGCGCCGTCGCCGCGGGCCTGGCGCACTACCAGGGCGCCGCCGGCAGCGGCTCCCAGCTGTACCTGCTGCGCCGCAACGTGCACATGCTCGAGAAGGGGCTCACGATGCAGCCCCGGCGCAACCGGTTCGGGGTGGACTACATCGAGGCGACGATCCGCGCCTTCGCCGAGGCCGTCGACGCCGGGACCCGTTCGGGCCTGGGCGCGCCGGAGTACGTCTGGATGGTCTCGGTCCTCGACGAGTACTTCACGGCGACGCAGGACAGCGGGGACCCGACCATCACCGCCGCCCGCGAGGCGTACGCGCGCATCGAGGTCCGGGTCATCGAGGAACGCGGCGGCAGCGGCCCGCACGCCCCGCAGGCCCACCAGGACGTGAACACGGTGGAGGTCCTGGGGGACCTGGCCCGCGGCCGCCGCTCGGTCCGCTGGTTCCTCGACGAGCCCGTGGAGCGCAAGTACGTCGACAAGGCCGTGGAGATCGCGGCGGAGTCGCCCACCGCGTGCAACCGGCAGCCGTACCGCTTCGAGATCTTCGACGACCCCGAGAGCGTGCGCAAGGTCGCCGACATCCCCATGGGGACCCGCGGCTACGGCCACCAGCTGCCGGGCATCATCGTCATCGTCGGTGACCTCGGCGCGTTCTTCGACGAGCGCGACCGCCACCTGATCTACGTCGACGGTTCGCTCGCGGCGATGAGCCTCATCCTCGGCCTGGAGGCGCAGGGGATCTCGACGTGCTGCATCAACTGGCCCGACATCGTCCACCGCGACCGCGCGATGGCCTCCCTGCTGGGTCTGCAGCCGCACGAGCGCGTGGTGATGCTGCTGGCCTACGGTTACGCCGACCCCCAGGGGCTGGTCCCCTTCTCCGCCAAGCGTGAGATCGACAGCGTGAGGAAGTTCAGGTCCCTATGACGATCGACATCCGGGGCGTGCACAGCGCCAACCTCGGCGCCCAGCTCATGCTGCAGGCCATCACCCAGCGGTTGGGGGGGACGTTCGCCCTGTCCTCGAACCCGACCCAGGGCAGCTACGAGTTCCGGGCCCGGCTGGGCCTGGGGCAGACCCTGCACGACTTCCGCCGGCCGCGGCTGTCCATCGCCGTGGGCAACCGCCTGCCCGCCGGTCTGGCCGGCCGGTACGGCCTGGTTCGGGACCGGGACATCACCGGGGTCCTGGACGCGTCGGGTTTCGCCTACAGCGACTCCTTCGCCGTGGCCCGCCACCAGCGGGAGGCGGACTTCGGGGCGAACTGGCACAAGCACGGGGTTCCCCGGGTGATGCTGCCGCAGGCGTTCGGGCCGTTCACCGACCAGGAGAAGGCCGGGCTCACCCGGCAGATCCTGACCCAGTCGGCGCTGGTGTTCGTCCGCGACGACGTCAGCCTCGGCTACGTCCGGTCGCTGGGGATCAGCACCCCGGTCGAGCGGGCCGTCGACTTCACGATCGGCCTGACGCCGCCGCCGTTCGAGCCCGTGGCGACCGGTGACGTGCTGGCGCTGGTGCCCAACGGCAAGCTGATCTCCAGCGGGGTCATCACGCGCGAGGCGTACGTCGACGTCTTCACCCGCTACGCCGCGGCCGGCGCCGCGCGGGGCCTGACCCCGCTCGTGGTCGTCCACGAGGCCAACGACCTCGACCTCGGGCGGGCGATCGCGGCCGCCGCGGGGTCGGACGTGTTCACGCACGAGGACGCGCTGGTGCTCAAGGCCGTCCTGGGCCAGGCGGCCGTCGTCGTCGCCAGCCGCTTCCACGCCGTCGTCGGTGCGCTGTCCCAGGGCGTCCCCACGCTGGCGCTGGGCTGGTCGCACAAGTACGCCGAGCTCATGCGCGAGTTCGGCGTCGCGGGGTGGAACGTCACCGCCGAGCAGGACCCCGCGGAGCGGCTGACGGCGGTGACGGAGGACGGCGACGCCAAGCGGCTGCTCGACACGATCCCCGTCCTGAAGGAGAGCGTGGAGCGGATGTGGCTGCGGACGATCGACGTCCTGAAGGGCGGACGGTAGGTCCCCGACCCCGCACCCCCGGGACCGCCCCCGCCCTCGCGGCGGGGGCGGTCCCGTCGTGCGTCGGGCGGCCGGTCAGCGGTTGAACAGCCCCAGGAGCCGCCGGGCGTTGAGCTCGGGGGCGAACTCGGTGAGCACGCGCCGCCGGCCGGCGGCACCGAGCCGGCTGCGCTCGGCGCCGGGCAGTTCCCGCAGCTCCTGCAGGGCCGCGGCCAGCGCCTCCGGGCGCCCGGGCGGCACGAGGCGGCCGTTCTCCTCGGGGTCGCCGGAACCCTTGACCAGTTCGGGGATGCCGGCGATGGCGGTGGTCACCACCGGCAGCGAGGTCGCCAGCGCCTCCATGAGCACCACGGGGACCCCCTCGGCGAAACTGGGGAGGCAGAACACGTCCGCCCAGGCGTACTGCCCGGGCAGCGACTCGTTGCCCAGCGGCCCGGTGAACTCCACCACGTCCTGCAGGCCGTCGCGGACGACCTGGGCCTGGAGTTCATCGAGCAGGGGGCCGGAGCCGACGAACCGGACGCGCAGGCGGCCGCCGGTCCGCCCCCGCAGCGCGGCGGCGGCGGACAGCAGGACCGACGGCCCCTTCTCGGGGACCAGCCGGCCGACGAAGAGGACCCGGAACTCGTCGTCGCCCCTGGTCGCGCGGTCGGGGGAGGCGTCGGGGAAGCGGGTCCCGTCGACGGCCATCCGGACGACGTCGAGCTTGCCCCACTCCTCGGGCGAGGAGTGCCGCATGAGCTGGGAGCGGCAGAAGTCGCTGATGCAGGCGATGGCGTGCGCGGAGGCGATCTTCGCGCGCAGGTCGAAGGCGTCCACGGCCTCGAACTCGGTGGGGCCGTGCATCGTCATCGTCCAGCGCCAGCCGGCCGCCGGCCCCTCGGCGGCCGTGCCCAGGGCCACGACGAGCCGGGCGATGTCGGCGCCGTTGTTGGCGAAGTGGACGTGCAGGTGGCGGATGCCCCGGGCCCGCAGTTCGTCGAAGAGCAGGACCGCCTCGGCCAGGTAGAAACCCTGCCAGACGCGGGCCCGCGCGGTCCGCGGGCCCGAACCGGCGGCCACCCCGGCGGTGCGCAGCAGCGCGGTGGCGCTGCGGCGCCCGGTGCGCAGCCCGGCGCCCACCCACCGCGACGCGGGGGAACCGATGAGGGACGTCGTGGTGCCCGCTTCGCGACGGCTGCGCTCGGAGACGTGGGAGGACGCCGGGGAACTGCGCACGGTGAACGTGTGCACGTCCACCCCGAGGGCCCGCAGCGCGTCGACCTCGTTCTCGATGAAGGCGTGGGACAGCGACGGGTACCGGCTCACGAGGTACGCGACGCGAACTCGGCCGGCCTCCGGCGCGTCGGTGTCCTCCTCGACGTGCCGCGGTCCCGTGCTGAGGTGTGGCGCGCTCATGGGCCGAACCATAGCCAGTCACCGACGGTTCGGCGACGACCCCGCTGCGCACCCGAAGGGGCGGTCGTGATGTTCACTTCCGGCGTTGTGCTGGCTGCGAGTATTGTGCTGGTTGCACACAGCGACACCGGGTCCCGTTGTCGTTCCGTCGATCGGGGAGCGGCATTGCCCACACCGGCTGCGCCAGGGGAGCTGGCCCGCCCGCTGGTCCGCCGCGCCCCGTCCGCGCGTGCCACCGGGTGCGGGCTACGTGCCGGCGGCCGCGGACTCCCCGGTGGTGGTCCCCGTGCGCTCGGCGCGCGGCGGCAGGAGCCGGCCGGGAACCCCGACGCTGGTGAAACCGTCCGGCACGTCGCGCACCACCACGGCGTTCGCCCCGACCCGCGCGCCGCGCCCGACGTTCACCGCACCGATCACCGCGGCGCCGGTCCCGAGGTACACGTCGTCCCCGATCGTCGGCGGCCCGGCGTCGCCGGACACCCCCACCGTCACGCGGTGGTAGAGCGTCACGCCGCGGCCCATGCGGGTCGCCGGGTGCAGGATGACGCCGCGCCCGGCGTGCGGCAGCCGCAGACCGGGGCCGGCCTGGACCGACCGGGGCAGTTCGGCGCCGATGAGTGCGCGGGTCCAGACCGTGTCGGCGAGCGTGTGGACGCGGCGTGCGACGAACCCGGCGGGGGAGCGGTCCAGGTGCGCCAGCTGGCCGAACCGCCAGATGGAGAGCGTGACCCGCGATTCCCAGTAGGGGTTCTGCGGGAAGTCCGCGGTGATCCCGGACTTCCACCGTTCGACGGCATCGCGCAGACGCGGCACGGGCGGTCCTCTCGTTCGTCGACGGTCGCCGGAGGGCGACCAGGGCCGAACCGGAACCCTACTGCGTGCCCGTCGCCGTCTGCCACCATCCACACCTGCCGAGCGCTGGACACGCGGCTCGGAGCCGACCTGAGGGGGCCACTGTGAGTTCCGTGGACGAAGAACCGCACGCCGGGGTCGGCGAGGGTTCCCCGGCGGCGGTGAGGCGCTCCTGCGACGTGACCGTCGTCATGCCGGCGATGAACCGCGCCCACATGATCGGCCGTGCCCTGGACAGCGTCGCGGCGCAGACCCTGACGCCCCGCGAGGTGATCGTCGTCGACGACGCCTCCACCGACGACACGGTGGCCGTGGCCCGCGCCCACGGCGCGACCGTCATCGAGCTGCCCGTCAACGGCGGCAGCGGTCCGGCCCGCAACCGCGGCATCGAGGCGGCGCGGACGCGGTGGATCGCGTTCCTGGACTCCGACGACGCCTGGCTGCCCGACCACCTGGAGCGGACCCTGGCCCGCGCCGAGGGGTACGTCCTGGTGGCGGGCCCGGGGAGTTCCTCCGGTGGCCGGCAACTGGGGAACGTCTGGCGGCGCGACCTGGAACTGAACGCCGTCGACCTGTTCGCCCCCGGCGACCTCGTCTGCACGAGCGGCACCATCGTGACGAAGGAGGCGCTGCTGGCCGGTGGCCTGTTCCGCCCGTTGCGCCGGGCCCAGGACCTCGACATGTGGGTCCGGGTGCTGCAGCACGGCCGCGGCCTGGCCCTGGCCGAACCCACGTTCCGCTACTTCCTGCACGACCAGCAGGCCATCAACGACACCGACCTGATGCGCCGGTGCTACGAGCAGATCGTGGCCGACTGCACCGAGCAGCCGTGGTTCTCCCGCCACGACGCCGACCGCGCGATGGTCAAGTGGCACTGGGACGACCTGCGGGCGGCGCAGCGGACCGGGGACCGCGGTGAGGTGGTGCGGAACGCGCGGTGGTTCGCCGCGCGGCCCCACGTCTGGCGTTCCCTGGCCAAGGTGCTCCAGGGGCGGCGCCTCAGCCGGTCGCTGGGCTGAGACGCCGCGGCCTCACCGGGTGGCGACGGTGGTGGTCGTGACGGTGGTGGTGACGGGGGCGGGCTTGCCGTAGTCCAGCGGCAGCGCCTGCACCTTGTCCCAGGGGAAACCGCGGAAGATGTCGTAGCTCTTCTTCCCGGCCATGATCGCCGTCCACGGGTTGACCCCGGTGTCGGCGATGACCGCGCTGGGGCTCTCGGCGGTGATGGCGACCGCGCCGGCCTTGTCGGTGACGATGAAGCCGTACTTCTGGGCGGCCTTGGCGACCATCTTCGCCAGCGGGGTGATCTTGAGCGCGTCCACGTTCACGCTCGGGTCCAGCCGCAGCCGCTGCCCCTCGGCCAGGACGTTCGGGGAGGCGTCGAGGCCGTCGCTGCGCTGGGCCGGGTAGCTCACGACGGAACGGTCGCGGACGTTCACGAGCTGCAGGGACAGCGCGTGGTCGATGACCCCGGCCTGCGCGTCGGCGATGAGCAGCGAACCGCCGGTGACGGCCAGGCCGCTGGCGCTGGCGCCCCAGTAACCGCTGAAGTAACCCGGGTTGGTGGACAGGGAGTCGATGCGCCCGCCCCAGCAGGCCTGCCACTTGCCGTCGACCTTCTTGGCCTTCCAGAACTCCCAGAGCTGGTCGGTCTGCGGGGAGTAGATGGTCAGCTGGCCGTCGGTGCCGGCGGCGGGCACGGCGTCGGCGGGGATCGGGACCTGGGTGAACTGCCCGCCCTCGCCGAGGATCCCGGCCGGCATCTTCGGCTTGCGCTGGCAGTTGTCCCACGCGAGGTCGATGCGGGGCTGGGTGGCGTCGACGGTGTAGATGCTGGTGCCGTACTTGTTCACGTTGAAGGCGGCGGCACCGTAGTAGGCGGCGACCTGCTGCTGGACGTTCGCGACGAGTTCGGCCGAGTTCGCGGCCAGCGGTGCGGCGGACACGTTCCGCTTCCACTCGCTGGTCGCGCCGAAGACGCCGCCGCGCGGGGCCTGGTCGGCGATGACGGACGTGCCGGCGCCGAAGGCGGTGGGGGTGCTCAGCGCGACCGCGGCGAGGGCGGACACGGTGGCGAGGAGGGCGGAACGCTTGCGCACGGGGGAACTCCGATCAGTGAGGGGGTTGCTCAACTCATCGGTCCACCCCGGGGTGCGTCCTCATCGCCTGTCAGCGTGGCCCCGTTCGGAGTAGTTCATCACGCAATCACCCAGGGTGAGGGGAACGTCCCGGTCGATCCGCCGACCGGTGGGCCGGTCGGGGACGAGACCCCGGGAACGCGACGTGCCCCCGGCACCAGGGGTGGCGGGGGCACGTCGGGGCGTGCGACGGTGCACGCGGAGGGGTTCAGGACGTCGGCTTGCCGTAGTCCTTGGGCAGGGCCTGCATCTTGTCCCAGGGGAAACCCTTGAAGATCTCGTAGCTCTTCTTCCCGGCCATGACGGAGGTCCACGGGTTCACGCCGGTCGCGGCCTGCACCGCGCTGGGGCTCTCGGCGGTGATGGCGACGGCGCCGCCCTTGTCGGTGATGATGAAACCGTACTTCTGGGCGGCCTTGGCGACCATCTTCGCCAGCGGGGTGATCTTCAGCGCGTCGACGTCCACGCTGGGGTCGAGGCGGAAACGGGTGCCCTCGGGGATGGCGTCGGCGCTGCGGTCCTGGCCGTCGCTGCGCTGGGCGGGCCAGCTCCAGTTCGAGTAGATCCCGGCGTTGACCAGCTGCAGGGACAGCGCGTGGTCGATGACCCCGGCCTGCGCGTCGGAGACCAGGATGGAACCCCCGGCGACGGCCAGACCGCTGGCGCTGGCGCCCCAGTGCTCGCTGAAGTGGCCGTGGCTGGTGGAGACGCGGTCGATGCGCCCGCCCCAGCAGGCCTGCCACTGGCCGTCGACGCGCTTGGCCTTCCAGAACTCCCACAGCTGGTCGCTGGAGGGGGAGTAGATCGTGAGCTGGCCGTCGGTGCCCGCGGCGGGGACCGCGTCGTCCGGGATCGGGACCTGGGTGAACTGGCCGCCGGCCCCCAGCAGACCGCGCGGGGTGTACGTCTTGCGCTGGCAGTTGTCCCACTTGACGTCGATGCGGCGCTGGCCGGCGTCGACGGTGTAGATGCTCGTCCCGAACTTGTTCACGTTGAACGCGGCCGCCCCGTAGTAGCGGTCCACCTGACCGGCGAGGTTGGCGACGAGCGCACCGGAGTTGGCGGCCAGCGGCGCCTGCGAGACGTCGGTCTTCCACACGCTCCTGGCCCCGTAGAGCCCGTTCAGCGTGGTGGCCGCCGAGGTGGTCTGGGCGACGACCTTCGGCGGTGCGGCGAGCCCGCGCTGCCCCGCGCCCAGCGTCGGGGTGCCCGCGGTGGCGGTGGGGGCCAGCGAGACGGTCAGGGCGGTCGTCAGGGCGACGGCGGCGAGACCGGCGAGTCGGGTGCGCATCGTGACAGCTCCATCGAGTAGGTGGTGACACCTAGTCCTTCGGCCCGGTGGAGCGACGGCTGGCGGATCTGCGCGGCACCGGGCACCGACTCCACCCGGGTGGGGGGTAGCCGAGGGCGGACGGCGACGGAGAGTCGCCGCGGGATGCGCCGACCCGGTGGCCGCTGCGTCCGGTCCGTACCCCCGAACGGCGCAGCGCGTGACGGCTCACTCCCCGTGGCGCGACGGGACCGCCTGCACCAGATCGGGTGAGCCCGCGCGGGGGAGGCCCGCTGACGCAGCGTGGGGCCACCCGGTCGCCGGTGACCCGGCGTGCCCGCCGGCGGCCGTCCGGGGGTGCCCGGCACCCCCACCGGGCTAGTGGCACCCCACCCGGCGTGACAGGATCGCCCCTGGCCCGCCCGGCCAGTTGACCCCCGTCCGCGATGCGCCCAGGGAGACGACGTGCCGCAGGCACACCGCAGCACCCCCGACGACACCCGCCGCAGGCGGCTCCTGCTCCTCGTGCTGACGGCCCTGGCCGTCGCGGTCGTCCTGGCCGCCCTGCTGCTGCGGCCGTGGACGCGCGAAGCCGTCCAGCGCCCGGCGGACCCGCCCGCTCCCACCCCGACCGCCACGCTGCCCGCGGGGTACCCGTTCTCCGCCGCCAGCGTCTGGCGCCAGGACGTCAGCGAGGCCCCGGTGGCGCCGAACTCGGCGGCGCAGGTCCAGGAGGTCGTGCGGCAGGTGGCCTCCCGGTCCGGGGGGATCGCGGCGTTCAACGTGCACCAGTTCCAGGTGGCGTACTACACGGTGCCCGCCGACCAGCCGCGGGTGGACGTCGCCTGGACGAACTGCCAGGACAAGGGGTACACGCCGAAGGGCCTGCTGGGGGAGGGCGGGCAGTTCACCGGGGTCCCGATCCCCGAGGACGCGGTGCCCGCGAAGGGGACCGACGGCCAGCTGACGATCTGGTCACCGGCGACCGACCAGCTGTGGGAGCTGTGGAAGGCCGAGCGCGTCGACGGTCGCTGGCAGGCGTGCTGGGGTGGCCGGCTCGACGACGTGTCCACCGAGCACGGCTACTTCCACGACGGCTACGGTTCCAGCGCCAGCGGCCTGGCCGTCGCCGGCGGCATGGTGTGGGTCGACGACGTCCGCAACGGCGTGATCGACCACGCGCTGTCCCTGCAGCTCGTCGAGGCCAAGCACTGGAAGTCGGTCAGCTGGCCCGCGCAGCGCAGCGACGGGTTCGACCGCGACGAGGACGCGGTCGCCGAGGGGACGCGGCTGCGGCTGGACCCGGCCCTGGACGTGGACGCGCTGGACATCTCCCCGATCGCGAAGATGATCGCGCGCGCGGCCCAGGAGTACGGGTTCATCGTCACCGACCGGTCCGGGACGGTGGCGATCAGCGCCGAGAGCGGCGCGGAGACCGTGGGGGAGGAGAACCCGTGGCCCGGGCTCCTGGGCGGGGACCGCGCCTGGTCGGTGATGGCCGGGTTCCCCTGGGGGGAGCTGGAGGCGCTGCCGGTGGACTACGGAAAACCCGCGAAGAAGTCCCCCACGAAGTCCCCCACGAAGTCCCCCACGAAGGGGACCTCCCCGGGGACCTCCCCGGCGACCCCGGCGCCCAGCGGTCCCTGAACCCCGCCGGGCGGTCCGGGGCGGGGTTCAGGAGGTCTCGGGACGCCGGTGCTTGACCACGCGCGCGGGGTTCCCGGCCACGACGGTCCACGGGGGGACGTCGGCGGTGACGATGGACCCGGCGCCGACGATGCTGCCGGTCCCGATGCGCCGGCCCGGCAGGATCGTGCAGCCCGCCCCGATCCACACGTCGTCCTCGATGACGATGGGCCGGTCGTCGCGGAAACCCTGCGCGGTCATCGGCTCGTCGACCGATGCGGTCTCGTGCGCGGAGGCCAGCAGCACGCAGCGCGGACCCATCATCACGTCGTTCCCGATGCGCACGGGGCCGATCACCAGGGCGTCCATCCCGATCGCCGACCGGTCCCCGAGCTCGATGCCCTTGCCCGAACCGAACCACGCGCCGTGCTCGACGTTCACGTCCTGCCCGCAGCGGTCGAGCATGGCCTTCGCGGTCAGCGCCCGCAGCCGCTTGGCGACCTTCCCGCCGGGCCGGGGCGACCACGGCAGGTGGCGGGCGAGACCGAGGTAGGCGACGGCACCCGCCCCGCGCGCCAGCCGGCTCGCGCGCGAGGCCCGTCCCCGCGGTGCGTCCTGCTCCGGGGTCGAGGTGACGACGGTCAGTTCAGGGTGCGACGGCGCGTTTCCCGTGGGCGGCACGGCTCGGTCCTCTCGTCAGGTAGGGCGTCAGGGCGATGCCGGCGAACATCCAGACCAGGTAGTTCGGCAGCGGGTAGGGGGTGGGGCTCAGCATGATGACGACGCTCCACACCGCCGTCATCGCGATCGACACCGAGCGCCAGGTGACCAGGTCGGGGTCGTCGTCGGGGCCGTAGCGCGCGAAGACGGCCCGCACCGGACCGAACAGGATGCACAGGACGAAGGCCGCGGCCCCGGGCAGGCCCAGTTCGGCGGCCCGCCCCAGGACGACGTTGTGGACCTCGATCCGCACGGTGGTCACGGGGTAGTCGTCGGCCTGCCGCACCCAGTCGGTGGACACGTCGTAGAACTTCAGCCACCCCACCCCGGTCAGCGGTTCGGCGTCGACGATCCGCAGCGCCGCGGCGTTGGTGTTCTGCCGGTCCAGCACCGACCGGGTCGTCCCGGCGCGCTCGTCCGCGGAGGCCCGCAGCCCGGGCACCAGGACCAGCAGCGCCACGACGGCGACCGCGGCCAGCGCCAGGACGGCCGGCAGCAGGCGGCGGGTGCGCTTGGTGACGACCATCGCGGCGATGATGCCGAGCACCGTGCCCACCCACACCGAGCGGGTCAGCGCCTCCAGCGCGCCCGCGGCGGCCAGCAGGGTCGAGACCCCGGCGGCGACGCGCCACCACCCCCGGAACCGGGAGAACGCCGCGGCTCCTACGAAGGTGCACGCGGCGCAGGCCATCCCCATGCCCTCGGAGTAGGCGAACGGCCCGCGCGCCCGGCCGAACTGCTGGCCGACCGACGGGTCGGCGATGTAGGAGGGGAAGACGAACTGCCACAGGCGCAGCGTCTCCACGAGCGCGGTGTACCCGAGGTAGAGGCCCAGCAGCACGAGCGCCTTGAGGAGCAGGTCGCGCCGGGCCGGGGTGCAGAACACCACCGGGGCCGTCGCGAACAGCAGGAAGGGCACCAGCAGCCGGTCCAGCAGCGCGAAGACGCCGGTGGACGACAGCAGCGTCCCGTGCCCGGCGGCCGAGACGACCGCGATCAGGAGCAGCACGACCATGGCGACGTGGACGGGGCGGACCCGCAGGACCGAGCGCCGCCAGGCCCACGGGTCCAGGACGAGCAGGATCACCGCCATCCCGAACAGCAGGCGGTCGGGGCCGATCGGCAGCCGGAACGCGTCCCAGTGCCCGGAGAACACGTTGAGGACGACCACGCCCAGGAAGCACCACAGGTACGCCGGCCGGGCGGGCCCGGAGCCGCGCACCTCCGGCGCCCTGGTCGCCTCGAGGCCGGCCGTCATGAGCGGCTGGCCTGCGACTCCTGCGCGCGGGGCGCGCCGACGTCGTCCAGGCCCCCGGTGCGCTCGCCGCCGCCGGGCAGCGGGACCGGCTCGTCCCGGCGGGCGCGGGCGGCGCGGCGCCGGTCCAGGCCGACGGCCAGGACGAGGGCGAGGAGCAGACCGAGGACGGCACCGGCGAGCCCGAACTTCTGCATCGTGCTGCTGGCGTCGGACCCGACGAGCTCGCCCTCGCGCACGACGCGCAGGCCCGCCGCGGCCGGGGTGTTCGTCACCGAGTTCCGGTAGCGCGTGCCCAGGGCCTGCTGCTGGACCTCCAGGACGGCGACGTTCGCGGTGGCCTGCTCGACGGCACCGCGGGCGGCGTCGATCTCGGCCTGGTCCGCCTCGGCCCCGATGAGGGAGGCGAGGTTGCCGCGGGCGACCTCCTCGGCCTCCTGCGCCGCGGCGACCCGGTTGGACAGGTCGGTGTACTGGGTCAGCAGGGACTCCGAGGTCTCCCCCGAGACGGCGTTGACCTGGTCGCTGAGCTGCTGCGCGACGGCCTGCGCGGCGTCGGCGGCGGCCTGCGGCGTGCCGGCCCGCACCTCGATGCGCACGACGCTGGAGGTGGGGATCGGGGAGGCGGCGATCTGGGACACGTCGTCGGCCGCCGCACCCATCACCGGTTCGAGCGCGGCCCGCGCCTGGGCGTCGTTGACGTAGCGGGCCACGTCGGCGGCCAGCTGCGTCGACGCCTGGGAGTAGCCGGCCACGAGGCGCGCGTCCAGGCTCTCGCTGCCGACGGCCACCCGGGCCTCACCCGTGTACGTGGTCGGAGTCAGCGTGGCCAGTCCGGCGCCCCCGGCGCCGCCGAGGACCACGAGCGCCGCGGCGATCCACCAGCGGTCGGCGAGGGCCTTCAGCGGGCTCTTCGGGAGGCGGGGGTCATCAGGCACGAGATTTGCTCCATCTGGAGGGCGGGTGAAGCATCCAGTAGTCGGATCGAGGCAGACAGTACTCAATGCCGGTCCGGAGGCGTGCATTCCTCCACACGAGGAGCACGTTCAAGCACGGACAGTCACATCGAGGAGATTCCTCGCCGACGGCAGCAACACTGCGTCACCCGGGGGGTCACGCGCTCCGCAACGGCCGCACGACCCGGCCGGGCACCCCGGCGACCAGCGACCCCGGCGGGACCTCGCCCCGCACCACCGCCCCCGCGGCGATCACCGACCCCGCCCCCACGTGCGCACCCCGCAGCACGATCGCCCCCGCGCCGATCCACACGTCGTCCTCGATGACCACCGGGCTCGTCACGTACTGCGAGCGGTCGGCGCCCAGGGGCTCGAAGACGTGGTCCTCGTCGTGGATGGAGACCCGCTCACCGAACCGGCAGCGGTCCCCGACGACCAGCGACTCCCGGATCGAGACGTAGGCGCCCACGTTGACGAACACGTCCTCGCCCCACACGACCTCGCCCTGGAAGTCCCCGGTGAAGTCACCCGCGATCGTGCAGCGCGGCCCGCGCCGGAACGACCCCGCCGGGCCGATGGTCAGCCGCGTGCGCGGTCCCACGGCCAGCGGTTCCCCGCGCAGCGCCGGCTCGACCGCCGACCGCACCAGGAACCGCCCCCGGCGCAGGGCGCGCTCGACCTGGTGACGGGCCCGCTGCCGTGGACCGCCCGGGCCGGGCGCGGTGGTCGGTGCGTTCATCAGGTGGCTCGTCACACGGCGCATCCCATCGCACGCGCCCCGTGGTCGGCAAGGAGGGGTGGGCGCCGCTCAGATCCAGCTCGGCAACCACATCCGGCGGCTCCACGACTCGTACGGGATCACCTGCCCGGTGTAGACCGGCCAGAAGAACGCGAAGCACGCCACGGTCAGGACCACGACCGCGCCCGCCACGGCCGCCCCGATCCGCCGCCGCCACAGGGCCGTCTCGACGCTCACCCCGCTCCTGAGCACCGACGCGCTCGGGTCCGGCCCCAGCACCAGCCCCAGCAGGTAGACGACCGCCAGCACGACGAACGGCACGAACACGACGGCGTAGAACGTGAAGATCGTCCGGTGCTGGTACTGGAACCATGGCAGGTACGCCCCGGCGTACCCGGCGAGGATCGCCCCGGCCCGCCAGTCCCGCGCGAACGCCCACCGGAACAGCAGCACCGCCAGCGCGACCAGACCCACCCACCACAGGACCGGCGTCCCCAGCGAGGTGATCGCCTTCGAGCAGTTCTCCACGGTGCAGCCCTCGACGCCGTTCGCCTTGGACTCGTAGAAGAACGACGTGGGCCGGCCCTGCACCAGCCACGACCACGGGTTCGCCGCGTACGGGTGCGGGCTGTCCAGCCCCACGTGGAAGGAGTACGCCTGCTGGTGGTAGTGCCACAGGCTGCGCAGGGCGTCCGGCACGACGGCCCCGGCCCCGCGCGAGGGGTGCGTCGCGCCCCAGTCCCGGTCCCAGCCGAGGTCGCTGCGGAACCACCCGGCCCACGTCGCGACGTACGTCACGACCGCGACCGGGACGAGCGCGGCGAAGGCCCCGATCCCGTCGCGCCACACCGCGGCCGCCAGCCACGGGCGCACCCCCACGGCCCGGCGCGCCCCCGCGTCCCACAGCACGGTCAGCAGCCCGAACACCGCCAGCACGTACAGGCCCGACCACTTCACCCCGCAGGCCAGCCCCAGGCTGACCCCCGCCGCCAGCCGCCACCCGCGGAACCCGATCCGCGGCCCGGAGCCGTCGGCCCCGTGCACGGCGACGGCGCGCGCCAGGCGCTCGCGGGCGTGGTCGCGGTCGATCAGCAGCAGGGCGAACGCGACCAGCACCCACCACATGAGGAAGACGTCCAGCAGGCTCGTGCGGCTCTCCACGAAGTGGGTGCCCTCGACGGCCAGCAGGACCGCCGCGGTGACGCCCAGCAGCGTGGACCGGAACATCCGCCGGGCCACGCGGCCGATCAGCAGGATCGACAACGTCCCGACCAGGGCCGCGGAGAACCGCCAGCCGAAGGAGGAGTCGATCCCGAACACCCACTCGCCCAGGGCGATCATCCACTTGCCCACCGGTGGGTGGACGACGAAGTCGCCCGCCGTCCCGAAGACGTCCGGGGTCCCGGCGGTGAACAGCTCGTCCGGTTTCGCGATGTCCGGGTCGTTGCGCAGCTCGACCCCGTACCGCAGCAGCGAGTACCCCTGCTTGACGTAGTACGTCTCGTCGAACACGAGCTGGTGCGGCCGCCCGAGCTGGAAGAACCGCAGGAAACCGCCCACGGCGACGACCAGCAGCAGCGGCAGCCAGCTGCGGCGCCAGGACTCGCCGTCGATCTCGGAACTGCCTCCCAGCAACCGTCGCCGGGCGTCGGTGGCGACGCCGGCGTCGAACGGGGCGGGGGCGTCCGCCTTCACGCCTGGTCGCCCGGCGCCGGGACGGGGGGCTCGACCAGTGCGTTCGCGATCACGTCGGCATCGTAGGCGCCGCCACCGCACGCGGACATCCTCGGCGCGTCGGGGCGGACACGCCGCCGGGGGCACCGGAGTCCCCCGGAGGGTGTGCCGCGGCGGCGCGGGCTGTTAGTTTCGCCGCGCGGATCAGCGTGGCCCCGCGGCAGCTCGTCGATGATCGTTGACGAAGGGGGACGTCGTGGTGATCGTGCTCGCCGAGGACCGGCCCAGCCACCGGGTGGGCGTGGAGATCGCGGTGGTGAGCCTGCTGAGGCACTGCCCGGACGCGGAGGTGCACCTGCACTGCCCGTGGGCCGACGACCGCTTCACCGCCTGGGCCGCGCGGCTGGGGGTGGCCGAGGTCCACACCTCGCGCGCGGACCGCGCCTCCGGGTGGAACGTCAAACCGCACCTCCTGCTCGAGCACCTGGCCGCGGGGCGGGAGGAGGTCGTGTGGGTGGACGCCGACGTCCTCACCCAGCGGGACTGGCGGCCGCTGCTGGCCGGCCACGGGCCGGACGTCCTCGTCGCCACGGAGGAGACGTTCTGGGGGCAGGCGCAGGGCGGCACGCACCGGACGCGGGCGTGGGGCCTGGAGGTCGGCCGGTCGATGCCGTGGACGGTGAACACCGGGCTGGTCCGGGTGACGCGGGCCCACGTCGGGCTGCTCACGTCGTGGGCGCAGCTGCTGTCCGACCCCCGCTACCTCCAGGCGCAGCGCCAGCCGTGGCAGTCGCGGCCGCTGCACCTGCTGGGGGACCAGGAGGTGCTGACGGCCCTGCTCGGCAGCACCGCCCACGCCGCGGTGCCGGTCCACCTGCTGGAACAGGGGACCGACATCGCCCAGTGCTTCGGTCCGGCGGGGTTCACCCCCGGGGACCGGGTCCGGGCCGCGCTCTCACCCGCCGGGGTCCCGCCCCTGGTGCACGCGATGGGACCGAAACCGTGGCAGCGGCCGCACCGCGCGCCGGGGGTCGTCGGTGCCCTGCGGGCGGGGTACGACCGCGCGCACGCCGCCAGTTCCCCCTACACGGTCCTGGCCGCCCGGCACCGCGAGGACCTCATGACGGGCGCGGGCTGGCTGCCGAGGAGGTCCGGCGCCCGCCGCGCCAGCCTCACCGGCCTGCCCCTGGCGGTCGTCGACGACGTGGTCCGCCGTGGACGCCGGCGGCTGGGCGTGGGCCGGTACCACGTCGAGGGGGCCGATCAGCCGCGCTGACCGGAACCCTTCACGCGCGCCGCGCCACGGCGTCGTCGTGCGCGTCCAGGTCCACGTCCGCCGGCGGCGCGGGTGCCGGGACGCCGGCGCCGCCGCGGCGTTCGCGCAGCACCTCGCGGTAGACCGCCGTCACCGCGTCGACCTTCCGCTCCCAGTCGAACTCCGCCAGAACCCGTTCCCGGCCGGCGCGTCCCATCCGCTCGCCGAGGGCGCGGTCGGAGCCGAGGCGGGCCATCGCCGCGGCCAGCGCGGCCGTCAGCTCCTGCGCGTTCGTCGGGGGGACCAGGACGCCGGTGACCTCCGGCACGACGTAGTCGGCCGGGCCGCCCCAGTCGGTGGCGACGACGGGCAGCCCCACGGCCATCGCCTCCAGCACGACGGCGCCCCCGCACTCGTAGACGGAGGGGAGCACGAGCGCGTCGCACTCCCGCAGCAGCTGCGCGGTCCGGTCCTGGGACACGAGCCCGTGGAACGTGACCCGCCCACCCAGGCCGAGCCGCTGGGCCTGGGCCCGCAGCTCCTCGCGCAGGGGGCCGTCGCCGACGACGTCGAGGGTGTGGTCCTGCGGGGTCCGGGCCAGGGCGTCCAGCAGCAGGTCCACCCGTTTCCAGTCGACCAGCCGCCCGACGAACGCGAACCGCGGGTTCCCCGCGGGCGTCCGCGTCCGGGGGGCGAACCTCGACAGGTCGACGCCGTTCTCGACGAGTTCGACGACGCGCCGGCCGCGGGCGGCGCGCGGCAGGGCGGCGCGCGTGCGGGGGTTGGCGACGAACAGCACGGCGGCCTGGCCCTTGCCGTCGATCAGCCGGTTCGCGACGTCCGAGCAGGTCCGGACCACCCAGCGCACGGCGCGCTCGGAACGGCGCACCTCGTGCGAGAAACCCTCCGGGTAGGTCATGCCGCCGTTGAGCGGGCCCACCAGCAGGGGGGCGTCGACGTCCCGCAGGAACGAGGGCTGCCGGGGCGAGACGGGCACCGGTTCGTGGACGACGACCTCGGCGGGGGCGGAGTCGACGAGCGCGCGCACGGTGCGGCGCAGGTCGCCGGCGGCGATGGCGCTCATGAGCAGCCAGGTGGACATGGACTTCACGCTCGTGGGCAGGCGGCGGCCGGCGCGTTCGATGCGCCGGCTCGCGGCGCGGTCCACCGTGAAGTGGAGGCGGTCGCCGTCCTCGGGGAACGTCCGGGACAGGTCCTCGCGGTTGCGTTCGTGGCAGACGAGGTGGGCGTCGAAACCCCGTTCGCGCAGGATGCGGAAGTAGTGCACCGGCAGCATGGCCTCACCGCCGAAGCGGGTGTTGGCGTTGACGGCGGCCAGGATCACGCGGGGGGTCGACGGGTCGTGGTCCGGCATGCGGCACCTCCGGGGTCGGCGTCGGGCGGGTTCGGTGAGTGCGGCGTCGCCCCGATCATGCCCGACGGTGTCCGGGCGCAGAAGGGCCGGGAGCGGGCTGTGCGGTTCCGTTGATGACGCAGGGTGAGAGCTGATAGCTTTCGCGCGCCGGTGAGCTGGTCCTCGCCGCGCCACCCCGCCGACGAGGATCGAGCGATCATGCCTGTCTGGAAGAACGCGCTGGGTTCCCGACCGGCCGGAGCGGCGGCCCCCGCCGTCGCGGGCCGCGGTGAGCAGGTCGAGTGGCTGAACGCGGCCCGGGGACTGGCGATCCTCCTGGTGATCTTCCACCACACCGTGTGGTTCGCCTACCTCACGGACCTGGCCGACCCGCGCTGGATGCTGGTCGACGCCGTGTTCAACGCGTTCCGCATGCCGATGTTCTTCGCGGTGTCCGGGGTGCTGACCGCGGCGGTGCTCACCCGCCCCTGGCGCGCGGTGCTCGGTCGCCGGGTCGTCCCCCTGGTGTGGGTGTACGTCGTGTGGACCGTCGCCGTGGAACTCCTCGAACCGGCGTTGCCGCCCGGTGGGGGGCCGGTCCCCGGCGTCGTGCAGATCGCCTCGCGGGTCCTGCTGGGGGACAGCGACGCGTGGTACCTCTACGCGCTGGTCGTCTTCGCGGTCGTGGCGAAACTCACCGCCCGGGTGCCGACGTGGGTGGTCCTCGGCGTGCTGACGGCCTCGGCCGTAGTCTTCGGCAGCGACCTGGTCGTCCCCGACAGCTACGCGCTGCACAGCATGGCGATGTACGCCCTGTTCTTCTTCGCCGGGACCCGGTTCCGCGGGCGGGTGCTGGCGCTGCCGCGGTCGGGGGTCCGGTGGTGGGGCGCCGCCGCGGGCGCGGTGGGTTTCGCCGCGATCGCCGGGGCGGCGTACCTGGTCCTGGGGTCGCAGGCGCTGTCGGTCCCGGGGGTGAAACTCGTCCTGAGCTTCGCCGCGCTGGCCGCGGGCTACCTGTTCTCGGTGTGGGTGGTCGGCGTCGCGGTGGGGGTCCCGCTGACGGCCGTCGGGCGGCTCACGCTGTCGTTCTACGTGACGCACACGCTGGTCGCCCGTCTCCTCCTGCTCGCCGCCCTGGCGGTGCTGCCCGGGGCGGCGGCGTCCTCGGCCCTGGGGCAGCTCGTCGTCCCCGTGCTGCTGGTGGTCGCCACGATCGGCGCCGTCGCCGTCGTCCGGGTCCCGCTGGACCGGGTGCCGGGGTTGTTCGCCCCGCCGCGGTGGCTGGTGCGCCGGATCGCACCGGCGGCTCGCCCGGGGACCCCGGCGGCCGGGGTCCCCGAGCAGCGGCGTCAGCGCTTGCCGTAGTCCTTCGGCAGCGCCTGCAGCTTCCCCCACGGGAAGTTCGCCATGATCGAGAACTGCGGGGTGCCGGCCATCATGGAGGTCCACGGGTTCGTCCCGGTGCGGGCGATCGAGGCGGCCGGGCTCTCGGCGACGACCGAGGTGCAGCCGGAGGTGTCGGTGACGATGAACCCGTACTTCTGCGCGGCCTTGGCGACCATCTTCGCGATGGGGTGCAGGTTCAGCGCGTCGACGTCCACCGACGGGTTCAGGCGCAGCCGCGTGCCCTCGGGGACGGCGGCGGAGGAGGTGTCCCAGCCGTCGCCGCGGGTGGCGGGGTAGGTGTAGCCCTTGCCGGGCTTGGGCAGGTGCAGGGCGACGGCGTGCTGGATGGAGCCGGACTGGACGTCCTTGATGCCGATGGTGCCGCCGGACAGGGCCAGGCCGCTGGCGCTGGCGCCGAAGGTGCCGCTGAACCCGCCGCGGGAGGTGGACACCCCGTCGATCCGCCCGCCCCAGCAGGCGCTCCAGGTCGAGCCGACCTTCTTGGCCTTCCAGAACTCCCAGAGCTGGTCGGTGCTGGGGGAGAAGATCGTCAGCTGGCCGTCGGTGCCGGTCGCGGGCACGGCGTCGGCCGGGATCGGGACCTGCACGAACTGCCCGCCGGGGCCGAGCAGCCCGGCGGGGGTCCAGCCCTTGCCCTGGCAGTCGGTCCACTTCACGTCGACGCGCTTCTGGCCGGCGGGGACGGTGTAGAAGCTGGTGTTGTACTTCGTGACGTTGAACGCGGCGGTGCCGCCGTAGAGGTTCGCGGTCTGGGTGGCGACGTTCTTGACCATGGCCGCGGAGTTCGGGTGCAGCGGGGCCGTGCGGATGTCGCGGCGCCACTCGGAGGCGGTGCTGAACGGGCCGCCGGCGGGCATGGTGACCGAGCTGGTCGTCGTCGCGGCCTCTGTAACGCTCGCGCTGTCCGCCGCGATGGCAGGTGTGGCGGTCCCCAGGGTGAGGGCCAGGGCGGCGGGCAGGAGAACGGCGGAGAGTCGGCGCAGCATCAGGAGAGTCCTCGCAGGTTTCGACAGGTTCGGTGCGGTACTGAGCCCATCGGGATCGAGCTGCGCGGATCTGGAGACCTGGCACGCCTCGTTCACCCGAACGGGCGAGCGTCAGCGTGCCTTGTTGACGCTGCGTAGTCACAATTTTCTATACGTGATGATTACCATGTTGCCCTGAGTCGTTTCAGCGGCTTAAGGCGCCTGCGTCTCCGCCGTCGCGAGCGCGAACCAGTCCCGCCGCGCCCTCAGGTCCGGGACCCCCGGCGGGGTGGTCGCCCCGGCCACCCGGGCCCGGGCGAGGAACCGGCGCAGGCTGCGCAGGGACGTCCCGCGGGCGCTCGCGCAGCAGCGCGCGCTCAGCCAGTCGGGGCCCTCGAGCGACTGCGGCGGGACCCACCCCGTCACGGCCCGGCCCACCGCCGACCAGCCGCGACTGCGCCGGCGCAGGTCGCGCAGCACCCGGGCGGGCACCCGCGCCCCGAGCAGGTCCCGGGCCCGTTGCAGGGCCAGCCCCACGACCAGGCCCGTCCCGCACGCGCGGGTGAGCGCGAGCAGCTCGTCCCAGTCCTCCAGCCGGTCGGCGGCCTGCGCCACGTCGTAGGTCCACGCCAGGCGCCACCCGCCGCTGAGCGTGGCGTGCACGGCCAGGTGGTGGGCCTGGTCGACGGGGTGCGGCACGGGGACGTCGAGGCCGAGGACCCGGCGGGTGCGGCGGCGGTCCAGGACGGTGCGGACGTCGTAGCTGAACGCGTGCCGCCGCTCGGCGAGGTTCAGCAGGTGCCAGTGCAGGTCCAGGACGGTGCCGTGCGGCAGGCCGAGGCCGATCTCCCCCAGCGCCAGGTCCGCGGTGCGGCGCCAGTCCGGGGCGATCACGGTGGCGCCGCCGGCCTCCAGGGCCTCCAGCGCGCGGGGCAGGTCGTCGCCGTGCACGAGCACGTCGACGTCGTGCCACTCGCGGGCGGTCGGGTGGGCGTAGAGGGAGGCGGCCGCGGCGACGCCCTTGACGACGGTCCAGCGCAGGCCCGCGAGGCGGCGGCCGAGCAGGTCCAGGTCGGGCCGGGCCGCCAGCGTCCGGCGCAGCTGGGCCGCGTGCAGCGGCCCGGTCAGCCCGGTGAGCGCGGCCAGGGACGGCGTGGCGGCCAGGACGCCGTGGACGAGCGGGCCCACGCGGTGGGCGGCCAGGAGCCGCCCCAGCAGGGCGGGGTCCTGCGCCAGGACCCACCGCGCCTCCAGGTCGGTGGCCTGCCGGTTCTCCCGGGCGCAGCGCACGAGGTGCAGCACGGCGAGCCCGGTCCGGCGGCGCTCCGCGGGAGGGCGGGACAGACGATCGAGAGCGACGTCGCGCACGATCTCCAGGGTCGGGTGGGAGGGGCGGGGCGCCGGCCGGTGCCCGGGCGGGTGGGGCCTGCGGACACCGGCCGGTCGGATCAGGACGCGACGACGAGCGACTGCCCCTGGTAGCTGAAGCCGTCGCTCGGGGTGCCGATGTCCTTCGCGGTCAGCAGGGTGAGTTCGGCGAACGAACCCAGTTCCTGGACGTGAGGTGCTTCGTACCGCACCGCCATGGTGGGGCCTCCATTCGGGAAGGTGACGAGAAGGGGCCACTGTAATCGCGTTCAGTCACCTCGTGCGTACTGAACGTCGAAGAATCATGAGGCGGGTGGTGTGATGTGCCCGTGCGCGAGTCCACGGCGGCCTACGGCCTGACGTTCCCCGACCTCGTCGGGGGTCGGGAGTTCCTGCGGCCCGCGCGCGGGGACGAGACGCCGTGGCGGATCACCCGGGAGGTCACCGGCCCGGCCGCCCTCCCCACCGCCGGGGAGCCGGGTGACGAGCTGACCGACCGCCACGCCGTGCACCCCCTCGGCGACGGCGGGGTGGCCCGCATCGACCGGGCCACCCGCACGACCCGCCTCACCACGCCGCACCCGGTGGCCGACCGCGAGGTCGTCCACCCCCACCTGGCCTCCACCGCCGTCGTCACGGCCCTGTGGCGCGGTCTGCCCGCGCTGCACGCCGGAGCGGTCGCGTTGGGGGAGAACGTGTTCGCGCTCCTGGGGGACCGGGGCGCGGGCAAGAGCACGGCCGTCTGGTCGCTGCTGCAGCAGGGTTTCTCCCACGTCAGCGACGACGTCGTGGTCGTCGCCGGGGACGAGGTCCTGCCCGGCCCGCGCTGCGTCGACCTGCGCGCCCCGGCGGCGCGGCGCCTCGGCGTCGGCGAGGACCTGGGGGTCGTCGGGCGCCGGGAGCGCTGGCGCGCGGCCGTGCCCGGGGAACTGCCGGCGACCCTGCGCCTGGCGGGTTTCGTCCACCTGGACTGGACCGGCGCGCAACGGTCCACGATCGGGAACCTCCCGTTCCCGCAACGGTTGCAGGGCGTCGCGGCGGCGCTGGCCGCGCGGGTCCCGCAGCACGACCCCGCCGGTCTCCTGCGGCTGGCGGCCGTGCCCGCGGTGCGGTGGGCGCGGCCGCGCGACCTGGACCGGGTGCACGAGAGCGCCGCCGAACTCGCCTCAGCGCTGCGGGGCTGAGCGGGTCAGGGAGGCCAGCAGGGCGGTGTGCAGCAGGCTGAACGAGTGCGGGTCGGGTTCGGCCCCCGACCACTCCTGGTGCAGCCCCTCGACGTCCACGAGGTCCGCGAGGTCCCCGCCGAGCCCGTCCCCGGACCACCCGCGGGCCCACTCGCGCGCGGGCCCGGCCCAGAACGCGGCGTTGAACGACGACTTCGTGCTGCGCTCCAACAGGTCCGCGGGCAGCAGGTCCCCGAACTGCGCCCGCAGTTCCCGGGTGCGCCCGCGCGGGCCCGGACGGCCCCACGCCGTCGCCGTCGTCGCCAGCACCCCCGGCGCGCAGAACGGGTTCTCGACGGCCACGCCGTGCAGGGCCCCGAGGCGGTCCAGCCCCTCCCGGTGCATCTGCAACCGGCGCCCGGGCCACACCCGGCGGCGGACGGCGCGTTCCCACGACAGCGGCTCGGTCGCGTCCAGCCGCGCGAGGTCGGTGCGCAACCGCCGCAGCGCCGCCGGGCGGACCCACCCGTACGGCAGGTCGATCCGCCGCGACGAGCGCCGCACCCGCAGCGGCCGGGGGGCCAGGTCGAGGGCGGCGTCCCGCACCGTGCGCCGGTTCACGTCCCACCTGCGCGACAGCAACCGGTACGGGGTGAGCCGGGCGACGGGGGAGAACAGCTCGTCCCCGCCGACCCCGGTCAGCAGGGAACCGCCCGCGGCCAGCGCCGCGATCGGGGCGTGGAAGTGCAGGTTGAACGGCGCGCGCACGCCGAGGCGGCGCAGGGTGTCGCGGGCGACCGGGCCGGCCACGTCGAGTTCGTCGGTGAACTCCAGCCGGGTCCACTCCGGAAGGTCCAGGTGCCGGACGACGAGTTCCTGCCAGCGGCCCTCGTGGCTGGCCGGGACGGCGGGGAACGTGTTCGTCACCGGGACCGGCAGGGCCAGCCCCTCGCGCCGGGCGAGGGCGGTGGCCACGGCCAGGACGGTGGAGGAGTCGCGCCCGCCGGAGAAGCTCACGACGCACGGGGGCCGGTGCAGGGCGGGCAGGACGGCGTCCTCGACCGCCGACCGCAGCGTCCCGGGCGGGCGGGCGGTGAGGTCGCCGACCCCGGCGGCGCGCCCGTAGGGCACGGTCCACAGCAGTTCCAGGTCGGTGAACCGGTGGGTCACGGCCGCAGCACCGTCAGCTCGCGGTACCGGTCGTGCTCGTCGCGGTCGTACCCGCGGATCCAGGCGTGGGCGCTGAACTCCGGCTGCGCGGCGTGCGGGACGGCGACGACGATCTCGGCGGTGCGCCCGTGCGCGGCGAACCAGGCCTGCAGCACCAGGCAGCGTTGCAGGCAGGTGGCGTCCTGCTCGCGCAGCGTGCGTTCCACGACGACCCGCGACCAGCCCGGCAGGGCCGGCACCGGGGCCGCGCAGCGGGCCGACATCCCCGCCCGGGCCAGGTCGGCGCGCACCGCGGCGAGGGAACGCAGCGTCCAGCGCCGCGCGCGGACCCCCTGCGGGCCGCGGTGCCGCAGCACCCGCCGCCAGCGGCGCAGCCGGCCCCGCACGTCCCGCAGGACCGGCGGCCGGGCCGGGCGCCTCACGGCTCCTGCAGGAACGGGGCCAGTTCGGCCAGGAACACCTCGACGTCCTCCTCGGCGCGGGACCCGTCGATCGAGAACACCGCGCGGAGTTCGGCGACGAGTTCGTCGCGGGTGGTGCCGCGGACGAGCAGCGGCCACAACGTCGTCCCGGCCCCGGTCACCCCGTGGTACGTGGAGGACCCCGGGTCGAGCACGACGACCTGGTCGTCGACCTCCTGCCAGACGAGTTCCGCGCGCGTCCGGATCGTCGTGGACGTCACCGTCACCACCCCTTCGTGCCGGGCGCGTCCGCCCGGGGCCCACCGTCGTCGGTGACGGGGGCGTCGTCGTCCCGGAACGCGCGCGCCTGCAGTTCGTACAGGGCAGCGTAGTGCCCGCCGCGGCGCAGGAGTTCGTCGTGCGTGCCGACGTCGTCGACCACGCCGTCGCGCAGCACGTGGATGCGGTCGGCGTCGCGGACGTTCGCCAGCCGGTGCGTGATGAGCAGCACCGCCCGGCCCCGCGTCGCGGCGCGCACGGTGGCGAACAGTTCCGCCTCGGCGCGGGCGTCGAGGGCCGCGCTGGGCTCGTCGAGGATCAGCAGCCCGCTGCCGCGGAACAGCGCGCGGGCCAGGGCGACCCGTTGCCACTGGCCGCCGGACAGTTCCGTCCCGCCGGGGCGTTCGGCCGACAGCGGGGTGTCGAGCCCGGCGGGCAGTTCCCGCAGGAACTCCCACGCGCCGGCCTCGCGGGCGGCGGCCTCCACGTCGGGCCGGCGGCCGTCGCCGTACGCGCGGTCGACGTCGCCGAAGGCGATGTTGTCGACCGCGGGCAGCTGCCAGTGCGCGAAGTCCTGGAACATCACGGCCACCTGCCGGCGCACCGCCGCGGCGGGCAGGTCCGCGACGTCGACGCCGTTCCAGGTGACGACCCCGCCGGTGGGGCGGTGCAGGCCGGCGAGCACCTTCGCCAGCGTCGACTTGCCCGAGCCGTTCTCCCCGACGAGGGCGACGACCTCCCCGGCGCGCAGGTCCAGGTCGATCCCGCGCAGCGCCTGCGTCCCGGAGGCGAACCGGAACGACAGGTCCCGGGCGCGCAGCACCTCCAGGGGGCCCACCGCGGGACCGTCCCGCCCGTCCGGTTCCACCGGCGTGGTGTGGAAGTCGGCCAGGTCGTCGAGGAACAACCCCGACTCCAGGACGGCGCCGACGCCGCGGACGAACTGCCGCGACCGGGCGGCCAGCAGCGGCACCGCGACCGCGACGGCGCCGGCCTGGGCCACCGACAGGCGGCCGGCGTCGATGGCGGCCACGACGGCGACGAGCAGGCCGACCGCGACGAGGGTGCTCAGCAGTTCCCCGGCCAGGATGGTCCGGGTCCGGCGCCGCGAGTGCTGCCGGACCGCGCCGAGCCAGTCCTCCGACGCCGCGTCCCAGCGGCCGCGCAGGTGCGCCTGCAGGCCGTAGGAGCGCACCTCCGAGGCCGTCGCGCGGTCGGTGAGGGTGCTCTGCAGGTAGGCGCGCAGCCGCAGCGCCGGGGCGTGCCGGACCGCGAACTCGAACTCCTGCCGCCCGCCGCGGCGGGCGATCAGCAGCAGCACCGGGACGGGGGCGAGCAGGACGAGGGCGACCGGTGCCACCGCCCACACCGCGACCACGACCGCGACCAGGCCCACCGCGCCGCCGGCGACGCCGACCAGTCCCTGCACCACGGCCAGCGGGCGGGTCAGGGCGTGCAGCCGCACCCGTTCCAGCCGCTCGAAGAACTCCGGGGAGTCGTAGTGCGCCAGGTCCACGCGGGCACTGACGTCGAGGAAGCGGCCCCACACGTGCCGCTGCACGACCTCGCCGAGGACCTTCTGCCGCTGGCCCTGCACCGCGGTCCCCACCCCCACGAGCAGGCCCACGACGGCCAGCAGGACCAGCGGGACGGCCGCCCGGGTCAGCCGGTCGCCCCCACCCCCGGCACCGCCCCCGTCGCCGCTGACCAGGACGTGCAGGAGGGCGCGCACCAGGGGCAGCAGCGCGGCCAGCACGACGGCGGCCACGAACTGCGGGACCAGCGTCGCCAGCAGGTCCCGGGGCCCGGCGGCCCAGCAGGTGCCCCACGCCTGGCGGACCCAGCGCGGCAGCGCGGCCGGGCGCCGCCGGCCGCGCCGGCTCTCCACCCGCAGCGCCACCGGGTCGACCCGCTGCTGCGCGACCACACCCACCTCCGGCCACCCCGCGGTCCGCTCCGGTGCGTCCCGATCGGTGGACAGTACGTCACCGGCGGGGGGTGCGGGGCGGGTGCGGCACGATGGCCCCGTGGACGAGCGAGACACGACCGGGCGGCTGGTGCTCGCCGGAACCCCCATCGGCAACGTCGGGGACGCCACGCGCCGCCTCGTGGGCCTGCTCGAGACCGCCGACGTCGTCGCCGCCGAGGACACCCGCCGCCTGCACCGGCTCGCCTCGGCGCTGGAGGTCACCGTGGCCGGGAAGGTCCTCAGCTACCACGAGCACAACGAGGTCGCCCGCACCCCCGAGCTCCTCGACGCCGTGCGCGCCGGGGCGACCGTCGCGCTCGTCACCGACGCCGGGATGCCGTCGGTGTCCGACCCCGGGTACCGGCTCGTGCGCGGCTGCGTCGACGCCGGCCTGCCCGTGACGGTCGTCCCCGGCCCCTCCGCGGTGCTCACGGCCCTGGCCGTCTCCGGCCTGCCCTGCGACCGGTTCGCGTTCGAGGGGTTCGCCCCGCGCCGGCCGGGGGAGCGGACCCGCACCTTCACCGCCCTGGCCGGCGACGCCCGGACGCTGGTGTTCTTCGAGTCCCCGCACCGCACGGCCGCGACGCTCGCGGCGATGGCCGGGGCCTTCGGCGGCGACCGCCGCGCCGCGGTGTGCCGCGAGCTCACCAAGACGTACGAGGAGGTCGTGCGGGGGACCCTCGACGAGCTCGCCGCGTGGGCGGCCGCCGCCGAGGTCCGCGGCGAGGTCTGCCTCGTCGTCGAGGGGTCCACCCGTCCGCCCGAACCCCCCGCGACCGCCGACCTCGTCGCGCGGGTCCTGGAGCTGACCGCCGGCGGGGAACGCCTGAAGGACGCGGTCCGGGTCGTCGCGGGGAAGCACGACGTCCCGAACCGCGAGCTCTACGAGGCCGTCCTGGCCCAGCGCCGGGCGAACTGACCCCTCGCTCGAACCCCGCTCAGTGCTGGGTGGCCCCCTCCGCCCCGGCACCGGTGAGGCTGCGCACCTCCATCTGCGCGGCCCGCTTCTCGTTCCCGCGCTCCTTCCCGGTCACCGACCCCAGCCAGCCGAGGAAGAAGGCCAGCGGGATCGTGACCAGCCCCGGGTTCTCCAGCGGGAACCACGAGAAGTCGACCGAGGTGTCGCGGATCATCGACAGCGACGCCCCCGTCACCGGGTCCGTCTTGCCCGACACCACGGGGGAGGAGGCGATGAGGACGACGCAGGAGATCAGCCCGCCGTACATGCTCCACAGCGCACCGCGGGTCGTGAACCGGGGCCAGAACAGCGAGTACAGGATCGTCGGCAGGTTCGCGCTGGCCGCGACGGCGAACGCCAGCGCCACCAGGAACGCCACGTTCTGCCCGTTGGCGAAGATGCCCCCGACGATGGCGACGGCGCCGATGACCACGACCGTCCACCGCGCGACCCGCACCTCCGCCCCCGGCGCGGGGTTCCCGCGCTTGAGGACCGAGGCGTACACGTCGTGCGCGAAGGAGGCGCTGGCCGTGATCGCCAGCCCGGCCACGACGGCCAGGATCGTCGCGAACGCGACGGCGGCGATGACGCCCAGCAGGATCGTCCCGCCCAGCTCGAACGCCAGCAGCGGTGCGGCGGAGTTCACCTTCCCCGGCGCGGCCAGGATGGCCTCCTTGCCCACCAGCGCCCCGGCGCCGTACCCCAGGACCAGGGTGAACAGGTAGAAGAACCCGATGATCCAGATCGCCCACACCACGCTGCGCCGCGCCTCGCGCGAGGACGGCACCGTGTAGAAGCGCATCAGGACGTGCGGCAGCCCCGCGGTCCCCAGGACCAGGGCCAGCGACAGCGACAGGAAGTTCAGCTTCGAGACCTCCGTGGCGCCGTACTGCGCGCCCGGCCCCAGCAGCGCCTCACCGGCCGACCCCGGCGCGGCGACGGCCGCCCCCAGCAGGTCGGACAGGTTGAACCCGTAGCGGGCCAGCACCCACACCGTCATGGCCCCGGCGCCGGCCACCAGCAGGCACGCCTTGATGATCTGCACCCAGGTGGTGCCCTTCATCCCGCCCACCAGGACGTACAGGATCATCAGCGACCCCACGACGGCGATGACGACGTTCTGCCCCGCGGCCGAGTCGATCCCCAGCAGCAGCGCGACCAGCCCACCCGCCCCGGCCATCTGCGCCAGCAGGTAGAAGAACGAGACGGCCAGGGTCGAGACCGCCGCAGCCAGCCGCACCGGCCGCTCCCGCAGCCGGAAGCTCAGGACGTCGGCCATCGTGAACCGGCCGGTGTTGCGCAGCAGCTCGGCGACCAGCAGCAGCGCCACCAGCCAGGCCACGAGGAACCCGATGGAGTACAGGAAACCGTCGTAGCCGTAGACCGCGATCGCCCCGGCGATGCCGAGGAAGCTGGCCGCGGACAGGTAGTCGCCCGCGATGGCGATGCCGTTCTGCGGCCCCGTGAACGAACGGCCCCCGGCGTAGAAGTCGGCGGCGGTGCGGTTGTTCCGGCTGGCGCGCAGCACGACCGCCAGGGTGACCACCACGAACACCGTGAAGATGGCGATGTTGACGAGGGGTTCGCCGATGTCGGTCACCGCTGCACCCCCGTGTCGCGGGACGGGCCGTGGGCGTCGTGGGCGGGGTCCGGGGACAGGCCCCGCTCGACCTCCTGGCGCAGCGCCTCCGCGGCCGGGTCGAAGGTGCGGTTCGCCCAGCGCACGTAGACCGTGGTGATGACGAACGTGGACACGAACTGACCCAGCCCGAACAGCAGCCCGACGGTGATGTTCGTGCCGCCGAGCCGGGTGCTCATGAAGTCGTGGGCGTAGTCGGCGAGCAGGACGTAGACGGCGTACCAGACCAGGAACAGCGCGGCCAGCGGCAGGACGAACCGGCGGAAACGCCGCCGCAGCGCCTGGAACTCCGGGGACGACCGCGCCACCTCGTAGGGGTCCGGTGGGGTGTCGGGCATCGGTGACCTCCTCGTCAGCGTGCTCCGAGGCTAGCGCCGTCGCCGGTGCGCTTCCAGGGCACGCCCGGGGCCGGCGTGGCGCCCGCCCGGGGACCGCCCGCGCACCGCGCCGTCCCCGGCACCTGTCGGCGTCCCCGGGCGTTGAGCAGCCCGTGAGCGAGAACGAGTACCTGGCCGTGGTCAACGCCGGCGCCGGATCGGCGCGGGCCGACGCGGTCGAGGCCGTCGTGGGTGAGCTGGCCCGCGCCGGCGACGTGGAGCTGCGCCGCACCGGCAGCCTCGACGACCTGCGCGACGCCCTCCTGGGCGCCCGGGGACGCCGGCTGGTCGTCATGGGGGGCGACGGGTCCCTGCACGCCGCCCTGCAGCTGCTCTGGGACGCCGGCCGGACCCGGGACGTCGGCCCGCTGGGCATCGTCCCGCTCGGCACCGGCAACGACCTCGCCCGCTCGCTGCGGCTGCCGCTGGACCCCGTCGCCGCCGCCCGCGTCGTCACCACCGGACGCCCCCGCGGCCTGGAACTGCTCGTCGACTCCCGCGACCGCATCACCGTCAACACCGTGCACGCCGGGATCGGCGCCTCGGCGACGGCCAAGGCGCAGCGGCTGAAGAAGGGGCTGAAGGCGCTGGCCTACCCCGTCGGGGCGGCCTGGGCCGGGGTGAGCGCCGGCCGGGGTTTCCGGCTGCGGGTGGAGGTCGACGGCCGGGTCGTCAACCCCGGCCCCCGCCCGGTGCTCATGGTCGGCATCGGCATCGGCGGCACCATCGGCGGGGGAGCGCCCCTCGTACCCGGCGCCGACCCGCACGACGGGGTCGCCGACGTCGTCGTCAGCACCTCCACCGGCCCGCTGGCCCGGGTGGGGTTCGCCGCGGGCCTGCGCCGCGGCGTCCACGTCGAGCGGCAGGACGTCACCACCGCCACCGGCAAGGTCGTCGAGATCCACGCCGAGTCCGGCACGTTCCGGCTCAACTCCGACGGGGAGGTCACCGACCCCCAGACCTCCGAGCGGTTCGAGATGCACGCCGACGTCTGGAGCGTCGTCTGCCCCCGCTGACCCCCGGCGGCCGGGTGGGTCCCGGCTCGTGGCCCGGGCGCCCAGCGCCTGGACCACGAGCCGGACCGCGGGGCTGGGGTCAGCGGCGCATGACCCCGCGCGCGATGCGGTTGCCGATGACCTGACCCACCTGCACGATCACGATGATCGCGAACACGGCCACGTAGATGATCCCGTAGTCGTAGCGCTGCTTGCCGTACGTGATGGCGTAGTCGCCCAGCCCGCCGCCGCCGACGAGCCCGGCCTGCGCCGTCATGTCGACGATCCCGACGAAGATGAACGTGTACCCCAGCACCAGCGGGCCCAGCCCCTCGGGGATGACGACGCCCACGAGGATCGAGATCCGCGAGGCCCCGGCCGCCCGCGCCGCCTCCACGACCCCCGGGTCGACGTTCACCAGGGACTGCTCCACGATGCGGGACACCGCGAACGCCGCCGCCAGCGAGATCGCGAACGTCACCGCGGTCGTCCCGATCGTCGTGCCCACCGCCGCGATCTGCAGCGGGGTGATGGCGGCCAGGAAGATGACGAACGGGATGGGCCGCACCACGTTCACGACGAACCCCAGCAACCCGAACACGACCTTGCTGCCGAACAGGTTGCCCGGCCGCGTCGCGTACAGCGCCACCCCCAGGACGAGCCCGAGGACCCCCGAGCAGATCAGCGACACGACCGCCATGAGCAGCGTCTGCCAGATCGCGTCCCGGAAGACGTCGACGGTCTCCAGGAAACCGGTGAAGTCCATCAGGCCTCCTCGTCGGCGTGGATCCCGGCGGCCCGCAACGCCTCCAGCGCGGCGTCGACACCCCCGGTGAGTTCGTACGTCAGCGACCCCGTCCGGCGCTCGCGGATCTCCGAGACCCCGCCGTAGACGAGTTCGGCGGTCGTCCCGGTGTCCCGGAAGGCCGCGTCGACGCGCTGCTGCAGACCCGGCTCGTCGGTGATGCGCACGCTCACGAGCCGGCCCGGGTGGTGGGTGCGCAACCTCGCCAGGGTGTCCGCGGACGGCCGGTCGTGGGTGGCGCTGCGGACGAACCGCTGCGCGGCGGGGGTCCGCGGGTCGGAGAACACGTCGTAGGTGTCCCCGACCTCCACGACCCGCCCGTTCTCCATGACCGCGACCCGGTCGGCGATCTGCCGCACGGCCTCCATCTCGTGGGTGATGACGACGATCGTCACCCCGAGCTCGGCGTTGACGCGCCGCAGCAGCGACAGGACCTCGGTGGTGGTCTCGGGGTCCAGCGCGCTCGTGGCCTCGTCGGCCAGCAGCAGCGGCGGGTTCGTCGCCAGCGCGCGGGCGATGCCGACCCGCTGCTTCTGGCCGCCGGACAACTGCTCGGGGTAGGCGTGGGCGCGGTCGAGCAGGCCCACGAAGTCGAGCAGCTCGGCGGTGCGCCGGTCCCGCTCGGCCTTCGCCACGCCCGCCACCTTCAGCGGGTACGCCACGTTCCCGGCGACCGTCCGGGACCGGAACAGGTTGAACTGCTGGAAGATCATCCCGATCTTCGACCGGGCCGCGCGCAGTTCACCCTCGGACAGCCTCGTGAGGTCCTGACCGGCGACGACGACGCTGCCCGAGGTCGGTCTCTCCAGCGCGTTGAGCAGCCGGACGAGCGTGGACTTCCCGGCGCCGGAGTACCCGATGACCGCGAGGACCTCGCCCTGCTCGACCTGGAGGGAAACGGCGTCGACCGCCGCGACGGAGGACCCGTCGCGGCGGTCGAAGCGCTTGCTGACGTCGGTCAGCGTGATGAGGGCGGTCACTTGGCCGAGGCGGCCTTCGCGTCGGCTTCGACCTCCGCGGTCTCCGCCTGCAGGTCGGCGGCGGGCACGTCGCGGACGATCGCGCTCGGGTTGTCCTGCAGGAACACCTCCTGCACGGCCGGGTCGTGCCACAGCGCCGCCAGGTCCAGGTACGTCTGGTTGCCGGTGTCGGCCTTGCGGGCGGTGAAGATGTTGACGTAGGGCGCCGCCGCGGGGGAGGTGGCGTCGTCGTCGACGATGACGGAGTCCTCGGACAGCTTCGCCGCGGTGGCGAAGTTGTTGTTGACGATCGCGGCGGCCACGGAACCGGACTGCAGCGCGCTGGCGGTCTGGTCGGCGGCGACGGTGACGACCTCCACCTTGGAGGACTCGATGTCGTTCGTGGTGGAGAACGGGGTGCCGCCGTCCTTCAGCGTCACCAGGCCGGCCTGCTGCAGGACGAGCAGACCGCGCGCCTCGTTGATGGCGTCGTTGGGGATGGCGACCTTCGCGTCGGCGGGCAGTTCCTCGACGGACCCCGCGGTGAGGGAGTACAGCGGCAGCGGGTAGACGGCGGTCGCGCCGATGGGCTGCAGGTCGTCGTCGGCGGTCGCGTTGTAGTTCGCGAGGTACTGGATGTGCTGGAACTGGTTGAGGTCCAGCTCACCCTGCGACAGCGCCGGGTTGGGCAGCGTGTAGTCGGAGAAGTTGACCAGCTCGACGTCGACGTTGAACCGGGACTTCGCCAGTTCGCTGTACGTCGTCCAGTACGGCAGCGACTTGTCGGCGACACCGATCTTCACGGTCTTCGCCTCGCCGGCTCCGGCGGCGCTGGTGCTGGTGGAGTCGTCCCGGTTGCCCAGGACGAGGGCCACGACCACCACGGCGATGACGACGACGGCGGCGATGACGGCGTACAGCACGCCGCGGCGCTTGGGCTTGTCGGGCAGGGAGGGGGCAGTGGACACGGGGACACTCCGGGAGGTCGTACGGGCGGGCGCGCGGCTCGCAGGGCTCCCGTGATCGACCGGCGTCCGGCGATCCGCGCTTGCCGGACGGGTCCGTCCGGCCAGGTCCTCACCTGGGGCACCCCGCCGCGGAGGAGGGTTGCCGGACAGCAAGCCAGGGCTTACCGCTGTCACTCATGACCTGCCCCGAGCTTAACACCGGCTGTCCGACAGCGTGGACGGTTCCCGCCGGTCCGCCCCCGGCCGCGAGCGCCCCGGCCGGACCTCAGGCGCGCGCGGGGGGCAGGGCGTGGGGGAGGACGACGGCCTGCGCGGCGACGGTGACGCCCCCGGTCGTGGTCACCGACGGGCTGCCGTGCAGGACGTACCCGTCGGCCAGCGCCGCGCTCACCTTCTCGCAGAACGAGCGGTCGTCGGTGCCGGTCAGCAGCCGGTAGGCGAGCTTCTGCGGGACGTCCTCGGGGGTGGGGTCGCTCATGCGCCGAGGCTAGCCGGGCCCAGCCCGTCCCGGGCGGCGCGCAGGTCCAGGTACCCCAGGGCCGCGTCGGCCAGCGCGTCGGCCCGCCGCGCGGGAGCCCCCGGCGCCCAGCGCTTCTCGTCGTACGCGCGCGCCGCGCGGCCCAGCGCCCCCAGGCTGACCGCGAGCTCGCGGTCCAGCCGCCCGGCGAGCTCGGCGGGCGTGGGCGGCTCCGGGCGCAGCAACTCGCCGTCGCCGGCCCGCAGCTGCCCCAGGACCTCGTGGTCGGTGCCGTCCCCGACCGTCCAGAACAGCACCGGCCGCTCGACCAGGTGGTTCCACACCGGCGCCTGCGCGGACCGGAACGTCAGGGTCACCGGCCGGGTCGCCAGCCCGGAGGCGGCCAGCCAGTGCCCGGCGGCCGGCGGCTGGGTCAGGTGCGCGCAGTCGGCCTCGTCGGCGTTCGTCACCAGGGCCACCCGCACCGCCCCGGCGTCGTCGAGCACGTCCCGCCGCGGCCCCAGCAGGGCGCCGAACACCCACGCCTGCTCCACCCGCAACCGCACGATCCCGGCCGGCTGACGGCTCACGTGCGCGCAGCGGTCGGCGACCTCCTCCAGCGTCCGCACCGCGGTGGTCCACTTCACACCGGCCAGTGTGGCCGACCCCGGCGGGAGGTTGCGGGCCGGGCCGTGGCCGGGCCTAAGCTTCGCCGGTGGATTCGACCGAGCTCAGAGCCCTGCAGAAGCCGTTGAAGGACTCCTACCGGGAGGACCCCGCCAAGGCGCTGGTCCCGGCCCGGGCGGTGGCCGTCCTGGACGGGCAGTCCATCGGCGTCTCGGTCGACGGCTTCGCCGGGACGACCCGCGCCGGGCTGCACCCCGCCGCCGGCGGCGACGGCACCGAGGCCTGCTCGGCCGACATGCTCTGCGAGGCCGTGGCGGCCTGCGCCGGGGTGACGCTGCGCAGCGTGGCGACGGCCATGGGCGTCGAGCTGCGCAACGCCTCCGTGGCCGTGGACGCGCACTGGGACGCCCGCGGCACCCTCGGGGTCTCCCGGGAGGTCCCGATCGGGATCACCGACGTCACCATCACCTTCGACTTCACCTCCGACGCCGACGAGGCGACGGAGGCGAAGATGGTCTCCCTCGCCGAGCGGTACTGCGTCATCGCGCAGACGCTGCAGGTCCCGCCGAAGGTCACCGTCCAGCGGGCCTGACCCCCGCGCGGCCGGTGCGCGGCGGCGGGGGCCTCAGCGGCTCTCCTGCCGCCGCACCGCCGGCCGGCCGAACACCGCGACGACGGCGAAGCCGATCGCGAAGGCCAGCAGGACCCCGAGGTTCGCGTAGGCCCAGGCGCCCTCGCGGCCCCCGATCGGGCCCAGCAGGTAGCCCTGCCAGGTCAGCCAGCTCGCGTTCTGGTTGGTCACCAGGCCCCAGCCCACCACGGTGGCCGCGACCATCGTCGCCACCGGCAGCGCGCGCACCGAGCCGTAGCGGCCCCCGGCGTCGAGCAGCTCGGCCTCGGCGTACCCGCGGCGCCGGGTCGCCAGGTCGGCCAGGAAGATCCCCGCCCACGCCGCGATCGGCACGCCCAGGGTGATGAGGAACCCCTGGAACGGGGTGAGGAAGTCGGCGGAGAAGAACGCGATGTAGGTGGCGCCGGCGACCATGAGGGCGCCGTCGACGAGCACCGCCACGGGGCGGGGGACGCGCAGGCCCACGTTGAGCAGCGCCAGCCCCGAGGAGTAGATGTCCATGACGGCGCCGCCGACCAGGCCCAGGACGGCCACCACGACGAACGGCACGAGGAACCACGTCGGCAGGATCGTCGTCAGCGCCCCCACGGGGTCCTTGCCGACGAGCGCGCCCAGGTCGGGGTCCGAGCCCACGACGAGGGCGCCGAACACCAGCAGCACCGCCGGCCCGATCGAGCTGCCCAGGGTCGTCCAGAGCACCACCCCGCCGCTGGAGGCCTCCCGCGGCAGGTAGCGGGAGTAGTCGGCCGCGGCGTTGGCCCAGCCCAGGCCGAACCCGGTCATGACCATGGTGAAGGCGCCGACCACGGCCGCGGTGCCGCCGGCGGGGATCGCCCCCACCACCGCCAGGTCGACGGAGTGGGCGGCGAAGGCGATGTACGCCACCGTCAGGACCGCCGTCACGACCGTGATCCAGCGCTGCATCCGCATGATGACGCCGAACCCCAGGGTGCCGCCCAGGACGATCAGCGCCACGACCACGACGAGGGCCACGAGCTTCGTCCCCGTCCCGCCGCCGGCGCCGAGCCGGTCCAGGACGGTGGCCGTGGCCAGCACCGCGACGGCCGCCAGGGACGTCTCCCAGCCCAGGGTCAGCAGCCACGACACCAGCGACGGCAGCCGGTTGCCGTGGACCCCGAACGCGGCCCGCGACAACGTCATCGTCGGCGCCGACCCGCGCTTGCCGGCGATCGCGACGAGCCCCACGACCACGTAGGACGCCACGACGCCCGCGACCGAGACGAACGTCGCCTGCCAGAACGAGATGCCGAACCCGAGGACGAAGGAGCCGTAGCTGACGGCCAGCACCGAGACGTTGGCGGCGAACCACGGCCAGAACAGGTCCCGCGGCCGGCCGTGCCGCTCGTCCTCGGCGACGGCGTTGACGCCGTTGAGCTCGACGCCGACACCCCCGACCCGGGTCCGGGACCTCGTGGGGACCTCGCTCACGGCTGCTCCTCGTGGGCCGGGCGGAACCGGGCCGCCGGGTGGTCGGCGGGCAGCCTCGCGCGGCCCGCGCCGAAGATTTTCTCTCGCAGGGTAGAGCCTGCCGCACGGCCGTCCGGTCCGTCGACGAGCCCGCGCCGGCGCAGCTCGGGGACGACCTGCTCGCAGAACTCCCGGTAGGAGCCCGGGACGACGAACGGGGTGAGGTTGACCCCGTCGACCCCGGTGCGCTCCACGAGGGCCTGCAGGTCGTCGGCGACGTCCACCGCGGACCCGGCCAGGACGAACTCGCGCATCCCGAAGCGCAGGAAGTCCGCCGTGGCCCGCGCGACCGTCTCGCCCCGGTACCGCTCGACCTGGGTGCGCCCGCCCTCGGTCCGCAGGTCCGAGAAGCTGCCCGCGGGGTCCAGCGCGGTCAGGTCGATCCCGGTCATCGCCGCGTAGTAGGCGCGGGCGGCCTCGGGGTCCACCCACGACAGGTACTCCTCGAGCCGGGCGCGGGCGTGGGCGCGGTCGCGGCCCAGGACGACGCTCAGGCCCGCCAGGGTGCGCACCGACCCCGGGGCCCGCCCGTGCGCCGCCGCGCGGGCGTGCACGTCCCGCACCTGCCGGTGCAGCGACGCCGCGTCGCGGCCCTGCAGGAAGACGACCTCGGCGTGGGTGGCCGCGAACTCCCGGCCTCGGTCGCTGGCCCCGGCCTGGAAGATGACCGGGGTGCGCTGCGGGGAGGGCTCGACCTTGAAGTACCCGTGCGAGGAGAACCACCGCCCCTCGTGGTGGACCTCGTGCACCCGGCGGGGGTCGGCGTAGCGGCGGGCGGCCTTGTCGGCGAGCACCGCACCGTCCTCCCAGCTGCCCTCGAACAACCGGTAGCTGAGTTCGAGGTGCTCGTCGGCGACGTCGTACCGCACGTCGTGCGGCGGCAGCGCGTCCCGGCCGTGCAGGTCGCTGACCACCGGCGAGGACGTGGTGACGACGTTCCAGCCGATCCGCCCCCCGGTCAGGTGGTCCAGCGTCGCGAACCGCCGCGCGTTGGGGTAGGGGCCCTCGAAGGTCGTCGAGGCCGTCACCGCGAAACCCAGCCGGTCGGTGACGGCGGCCATGGCCGGGACCAGCAGCAGCGGGTCGTTCGTCGGCATCTCGACGGCCTGCTCGAACGTCACGTCCGGGACGGCGCCGTCCAGCACCGGGTACCCGGGGGAGTCGGCCAGGAACAGCAGGTCGAAACCCCCGTCCTCCAGGAGCCGGGCCAGGCCCGTCCAGTGCGCGAGGTCGGTGTACCGCGACGACTCCTGCTCCGGGTGCGCCCACAACCCCTGGCTGGTGAGGTTCGGGCCGTTGATCTCGAACGCCGACAGCAGCAGGCTCACGGGGCGCCCAGCCAGTCCGCCAGCCCCCGCCCCAGGCGCTGCCGGGTCGCGCTGCTCATGCCCTCCACCCGCAACCCGTGACCGGCCAGGGCCGCGAGCTCGGTGTCGGGCAGCCCCCACACGTCGCGGGCCACCGCGTACTGGTCGCTCACGCTGCGCCCGAACCACAACTGGTCGTCGGCGTTGAGGGTGACGCCCACCCCGGCGCGGTGCAGGACCGGCGCCGGGTGCGAGGCCAGGTCGGCGACCACGCCGAGCGCCACGTTGGACACCGGCGCCACGTCCAGCACGATCCCGGCCTCGACCAGGCGCTGGACGAACCGCGGTTCCTCCACGGACCGGACGCCGTGGGAGATGCGGGTGGCGCCCAGGACGTCGACGGCCTCGGCGACGCACTCCCACCCGCCGGTCTGGCCGGCGTGGGCGACGACGGGCAGCCCCGCCGCGCGGGCCGCGGCCGCGCACCCCGCGAAACGCCCCAGCCCGGACGGTTCCTCGAAACCCGCGGTCCCGAAGGCGGTCACCCCGGCGCCGGCGAACTCGGCGGCGATCGCGGCGAGGTCGGCGGCGATCGGCTCGTCCTGGTCGGTGTTCACCGTCACCAGCGCACCGACCTCGACGTCGTGCTCGCGCCCGGCGTCGGCGAACGCGCCCAGCACCACCCGGGTCACCTCCCGCAGGCTGCCCAGCCGCGGGGCGTACAGCTGCGGCTCGATCGCGGGCTCGAAGAACACGACCCCCTGCTCGGCCTCCTGCGCGACCAGGGCCCGGCACAACCCGGCGAGGTCGTCGAGGTCGGCGACCAGGGCGGGGACGCGGCCGTAGGCGTCGAAGAACTCCCACACGTCCCGCCAGCCGCCGGGGCCCCCGGACGCGCCCGCCCGCACCGGCAGGTCGGCCTCGGGGTCGAGGTCGAGACCGCGGCGCCGGGCCAGGTCGAGGACGGCCCGCCGGGGGTAGGAACCGTCCAGGTGCGCGTGCACGTGGACCTTCGGCAGCGCGGTGAGCGATCGTGGCGGGTGCACCCGATCAACGTAGGGAGCGCGCCCCCCACGTGTCGCACAAGACGGTCTTCTGGGAGCATCCAGCGCGTGGATGAGCGCGCGGCACGGCCGGGAGGGGAGCTCGACGCGAGGTCCCTGCGGTACCTGCTGGCCGTCGCGCGCGAGCGCAGCTTCACCGCCGCCGCCGCGTCCCTGCAGGTCTCCCAGCCCGCGCTGAGCCAGGCCATCGCCCGGGTGGAGAACCTCGTCGGCGGCCGCCTCGTCGTGCGCGACGCCCGCGGCGTCGCCCGCGAGGGCTCACCGCTGACCCCCGCGGGGCAGGCGCTGCTGGCCGACGCGCACCGCATCACCGAGCTGCTGGACCGGGCCCTGGTCCGGGCCCGCCGGCTGGCCGAGGCCGGGGAACGGGAACGGCTCACCGTGGGGATCGGCACCTCCACCCCGCGCTGGGTCTCCACGCGGCTCGTCGAGGCCGCCCAGGAGAGCCCCGAGCTCGACGTCGTGCTGCGGCACGTCCCGTGGGGGCGCGAGGTCACCGACCTCGCCGCCGGCCTGGTCGACGTCGCCTTCGTGCAGCTGCCGCCCGGGCGCGACCCCGACCCGCGGGTGCGGGCGGTCACCGTGGCCGAGGTCGACCGGGTGGCGGTGTTCGCCCGCGCCCACGCGCTGGCCGGTGAGCCGTCGCTGTCCATCGCCGACCTCGACGACGAGCCCATCGTCGACGCCGGCAGCGACCGCGACGTCTGGCTCGTCGACCCGCGCCCCTCGGGGGCGGCCCCCGTCGTCGTCGGGCCGCCGGCCACGACCGTGGAGGAGATGCTGGCGGTCGTCGCCACGGGGCGGGCGATGGCCATCACGTCCGCGGCCGTCGCCTCGGCGCACCGCTCCGACGACATCGCCTTCGTCCGGCTGCGCGGGCTGGAGCCGTTGCGGCTGCTGCTGGTGGCGCTGGCCGACGACGAGCGGCCCGCGGTGGCCGACCTGCTCGCCTCGTTCTGAGGGGCCGGGCGCCCACCCGTCGCCTCAGCCCGGGTCCCGGCGCTCCTCGAGCAGCGCCGAGACCCGCTGGCGGGTGACCCCGAACAGCACCGCGATGTCCGGGACGCTGAAGCCCTCCGCGCGCAGCGCCCTGACCTGGGCGCGGCGGTACCGGCTGCCGGCCTCGGCGAGCTCGCCCATCGTCCGCGCGAGCGTCTCGGCGATGAAGGGGCGCTTGGTCGAGCGCAGGATGTCGCTGTAGCTCTCGCCCCTGGCCCGCCGGTGCAGCACCCCCTGGGCGCGCTCGCGCACCAGGTGCAGGACCTCCACCGCCTCGGTCAGCTCGGCGACCAGCACCTCCAGGCTCTCCTCGGTCGGGTCCTGGCCCGCCGCGGGCCCGTCGTCCGGGTCGTCGATCGTCGCCACGGTGCATTGTCGGCCGTCCGCGCCCGCCCCGGGAGCCGGGGCGGCCGCCGTCCTGCCGGGGACCGGGGCGGCAACGGGGGTTGCTCAAGTCGGCAACGGGGGTTGCCGAACTTCTAGACATCCCCCAGCGAGCGCCGTCCCGGCGGCCGTCGGCCACCGTCTCGTCGCACCCGAAGCGAAGGACCGAGTCCATGCCCCTGACCAGGAACGGCGCCAAGGCGACCATCCCCGCAGCCCGTCCCGCCACCGGGGCGACCACCGCGCCCGCGGCCGCCCGCAAGGACCCCCGCGAGTCCGACGAGGCGCGCCGGCGCGCCCGCACGGTCGCCAAGCAGCAGCAGGCCGCCGAGCGCATCGCCGCCGCCACCACCGAGCTGGCCGCCTCCACCGCCCAGTCCGCCGAGGCCTCCCGCCAGCTGCGCGACGCGATGCAGCAGATCGCCGCCGGGGCCGAGGAGGCCTCGGGCGCCACCCAGGAGTCCCTGGCCGCCACCAACCAGGTCGCCGGGCGCATCCAGACGCAGAAGCAGACCAGCGCGCGGGTGAAGGACACCACCACCAAGCTGCAGACGCTGCTCGGCGAGACCGCCGACGGCATCTCCAGCCTGGTCGCGAACGTGGGCGAGGCCGCCGACCGCCAGACCCAGTCCGTGGAGATGATCACCGAGCTGGAGAAGCAGGCCGAGGAGATCGGCACCATCGTCGCCGCCGTCGCGCGCATCGCCGACCAGACGAACCTGCTGGCCCTCAACGCCGCCATCGAGGCCGCCCGGGCCCGTCAGCACGGCAAGGGCTTCGCCGTCGTCGCTGACGAGGTCCGCACCCTGGCCGAGACCTCCGAGCGCTCCGCCAGCCAGATCCGCGAGCTCATCGACTCCATCCGCAGCGGCGTCACCGCCGTCGCCGAGGGCGTGCAGGCCTCGGCCGACACCTCCCGCGGCGAGGTCGAGAAGGGCCGCGCCGTCACCGCCCAGCTCGCGCAGATCCGCGACGACATGGTGGTCATCCTCGACGGCGCGGGCGAGATCGCCGCCGCCGCCACCCAGGCCGAGCGCGCCTCCCAGGACGCGCAGCTGCGCGCCGAGGAGATCGCCGCCGCCGCCGAGCAGCAGTCCGCCGCGGCCGAGGAGGTCCTGCAGACCGTCGACCAGCAGGGCGCGGCGCTGCAGCAGAGCGAGCAGGCCGCCGAGCAGCTGTCCGAGATCGCCGACGAGCTGCGCGGGTCCGCCGACATCGGCAAGTCCGCCGAGGAGGTCGCCGCCTCCGCCGAGGAGCTGGCCGCCGCCGCGGAGGAGATCAACCGCGCCGCCACCCAGATCTCCCAGGCCATCGGCGAGATCTCCAGCGGGGCGCAGGCGCAGTCGGCCAAGACCCAGGAGTCCTCCAGCGCCATCAACCAGATCGAGTCCGGCGCCCAGCTCGCCGAGAGCCGCGCGGGCGTGGCCGTGGACAAGGCCGGCGAGATGATCGAGCAGCTGGCCACCAACAAGCAGGCCGTCGACGCGATGATCACCGCGATCACCGCCGCGTCGGCCGCCGCGAAGGACAGCGTCAAGCAGGTCGTGGAGCTGGAGATCGTCTCCCGCAAGATCGACAAGATCGTCGACGCCATCGCCAACGTCTCCATCCAGACAAACATGCTGGCCGTCAACGGGTCCGTGGAGTCCGCGCGCGCCGGCGAGTACGGCAAGGGGTTCGCGGTCGTGTCCACCGACATCCGCAACCTGGCCCGCGACTCCGCCGACAACGCCGAGCGCATCAAGGACCTCGTGAAGGAGGTCCAGGACCGCATCGCCGCCGTGCGCGCGGACCTGGAGGAGACCTCCCGCCAGGCCCTGGTGGAGGTCGAGCGCGCCAAGGCCAGCACCGCCCGCCTCGTCGAGGTCGAGCGCGACATGGCCGACGTGCGCGAGGGCAACCAGGAGGTGCGCGCCGCGTCCGCCGAGATCGCCTCCGCGCTCTCGCAGGTCAAGACCGCCCTGGACCAGATCTCCGCCGCCGCCAACCAGGCCGACACCCTGGCCGGGCAGGCCTCCGCCGCCGCGCGCCAGCAGTCCACCGGCGCCGAGGAGCTCGCCACCGCCATCGAGGAGATCGCCGCCCTGGCCGACGAGCTCCAGCAGCCCTGACCCGCGCGGCGACCGAGGCGATGACGAGGAGCGCGATGAGCACCGTGGAAACCCTCCCCTTGGAGGACAACCCCGTCGCGAGCGAGGGGGAGGAGAACGACACGACCAGCGACTTCGTGACGTTCGAGATGGCGGGGGAGTCCTACGCCCTGCCCATGGAGCGGGTGCAGGAGATCATCCGCATGCCCGAGCTGATCCGGGTCCCGCTGGGCCCGCCGGCCCTGGAGGGCCTGGCGAACCTGCGCGGGCGGGTGCTGCCGGTGGTGAGCCTGCGCGCCTGCTGCGGGCTGAGCACCGCCGAGCACGACGAGGCCACCCGCGTGGTGGTCGTGCAGGCCGCGGGGGCGACCCTGGGCCTGGTGGTCGACCGCGTCACCGCCGTCGTGTCGGTGGAGGCCGACCAGCTCGAGAGCGCCGAGGGCGTGCAGAGCACCGTCCGCTCCGAACTGCTCGCCGCGGTCCTCAAGGGCACCGCCGGCCGCATGACCACGGTGCTCGACGTGCAGCGCCTGGTCCGGGCGGAGTTCGCGGACCTGGCCCGCCGGGTCGCCGCGAGCGGCGCCGGTCCCGGCGCGTGGTCGCCGGCGGCGACGGTGGCCGAGGACGACTCCTCCGACACCCTGGAACTGGTGAGCTTCGCCGTCGACGGGCAGGAGTACGCCCTGCCCATCGACCGCGTGCAGGAGATCGTCCAGGCCCCCGAGCGGGTCACGGCCGTGCCCAACGCGGCCGCCCGCGTCCTGGGGGTCATGGACCTGCGCGGCGGGCTGCTGCCCGTCGTCAGCCTGCGCCAGGTCTTCGGCCTGGAGGTCCCCGTCCTGCAGCCGCACAACCGCATCGTCGTGGTGACGGTCGAGCGGGAGGGCCGCGAGTCGCTCGTGGGCGTCGTCATGGACACCGTCCGGGAGGTCCTGCGGGTGCCCGCCGAGCTCGTCGGCGCCCTGCCGCACGTCGTCTCCGGCGGCGGCCGCAGCCGCGAGGTGCAGTCGGTGTGCCGGCTGGAGGACGGCAAGCGGCTGGTGTCGGTCCTGTCGGCCGACTCCCTCGTCGACGTCGGTGGGCTCACCGACTTCGACCTCGACGACGCGGTGGTGAACCGCACCCGCCAGGACCAGGAGGACGACGTGGTGGACGACGGCCGCGGGGACGACGAGCTGCTCGTCGTCTTCCGCCTGCAGGGCGAGGAGTACTGCGTGGCGGTCGACGCCGTGCAGGAGATCATCCGCGTGCCCGAGACGCTCATCCGCGTCCCGAAGACCCTCGACTTCGTCGAGGGCCTGGTGAACCTGCGCGGCGCGGTGCTGCCCGTGGTGGACCTGCGCACCCGGCTCGGGCTGGACCGCAGCGCCCGCGACGAGCGCCAGCGCATCGTGGTGCTCATCATCCAGGGCGTGCGCACCGGGTTCGTCGTGGACTCGGTCGCGGAGGTCCTGCGGGTCGGCAACGCCGAGCTGGAGAACGCCCCCGAGCTGTCCCCGGAGCAGGCGGAGGTCGTGACGCGGGTGGCGAACCTGCCCCGCCAGGACCGGATGCTGCTCGTCCTCGAACCGGCCCAGCTGCTCGGCGGGGCCCAGGTCGCGCAGCTGGTGGACGAGGTGCGGACCTCGTCCACCGCCGCCTGAACCCGGGAGCCGCGCCGGTGGCCGGTCCCGGGGAGAAGGTGAAGGTGCTCGTCGTCGACGACTCCGCGCTCATGCGCAAGGCGCTGAAGACGATGCTCACCGCCGACGGCGACGTGGAGGTCGTCCTCGCCCGCAACGGCGAGGACGCCCTCGACGTCCTGGGGCGCGAGGAACCCGACGTGGTCACCCTCGACGTCAACATGCCCGTGATGGACGGGCTGACCTGCCTGGCGCGGATCATGGACGAGCGTCCCGTCCCGGTGGTCATGGTCTCCTCGATCACCGAGCGGGGAGCCGTGGCCACCCTGGAGGCCCTCGAGCTGGGGGCGGTCGACTACGTCGCCAAACCCGGCGGCACCGTGTCGCTGAACCTGTCCGAGGCCGCCGAGGAGATCCGCCGCAAGGTCCGCCGCGCGGCCCGGTCGCGGGTGCGTCCCGGTTCGCTGACCTCCCGCCTGCGCCGGCAGCGGGAGGAGGCGTTCGCCGCCGGGCGCCCCGCCCGCCCGGCCCCGCCCGTGCACCGGGGCACCACCGGCGGCGCGGCCGCCGGCGCCACCGACCTGGTGGTCGTGGGGTCCAGCACCGGCGGTCCCGCGCTGCTGTCGGCCCTGCTGTCGCAGTTCCCGGCCGACTTCCCCGCGCCGGTGGTCATCGCCCAGCACATGCCGGCGTCCTTCACCGGGGCGCTGGCCCAGCGGCTGGACGCCTCCTGCGCCCTGCCGGTGCGCGAGGTCACCGGGCTGGTCCCGGTGCAGCCGGGGCACGTCTACGTGGCCCGCGGCGACGCCGACGTGGTGCTGGGCCGGCGCGGTGCGGACCTCGTGGTCCGGCCCGCGCCCGCCGGGGCGGCCTACCGGTGGCACCCCAGCGTCGACCGCCTGGTCGCCAGCGCGCTGGAGCACGTGGACCCCGCCCGCACCGTCGGCGTCCTGCTCACCGGCATGGGCGACGACGGCGCCGAGCAGATGGCGCAGCTGAGGGCCCGCGGCGGCCGGACCGTGGCCGAGGCCGAGGAGTCGGCCGTGGTCTGGGGCATGCCCGGCCAGCTCGTCGCCCGCGGCGGCGCCACCCGGGTCCTGCCCGCCGACCGGATCGCGGCGCAGGTCGTCGCCTGGGCCTGACCGCCCGCACCCCCCACCCCTACCCGCAGTTCCCCGAGGAGGAGCCATGGGCCTGGTCAAGAAGGCCGCCACCACCGCGGCCGCCGAGCCGAGCGCCGAGCGCCGCGACACCGAGCGGGACCTGGACGGTCTGCTGGCGCAGCTGCGCAGCGTCGACGCCGAGCAGCGCCGCCGGGCCGCCCTGGACCTGGCCGGGGTGGGGGAGGCCGTCCCCGCGCTGCTGTCCGCGGCGCGCGGGGAGCGGCAGCCGGTGGTGCGCGACGCGGTGCTCACCACCCTGGTCGCCCACGACCTGCCGGAGGTCGCGCGCGAGCTCGCCGGCTGGCTCGGCGACGACGACGCCGTCCGGCGCAACGCGGCGGTGCTGACGCTGCAGGCCATGCCGAACGGCGCGGCCGCCGTCCTGGACGAGCTGCTGACCACCGGGGACGTCCGGGTCCGGACCCTGGCCGTGATGGTGCTCAGCGCCCTGCCCCACCCCGGGGTGCCGGACTGGCTGGAGGTCGTCGTGGACGCCGACGCCGACGAGAACGTCGTCGCCGCCGCCGTGGACGCCGCCCAGCAGCTGGAGGACGGCCTGGCGCGGCAGCTGGCCACCGCGGCCGCCGCCCGCTTCCCCGCCAACCCCTACCTGCGGTTCCTGGCGACCCTCGCGGCGGGTGCCCGGTGAACCTGTCCACCACCGGCGCCGTCGGGGGACAGCTCACCGACGCCCAGTTCGCCCGCGTGCGGGAGTGGGTCTACCGGCGCACCGGCATCCAGTTCGGCGACAACAAGCGCTACTTCGTCGACAAGCGCGTGAACTCCTGCGTGCGCGAGCACGGGGGTGACTTCAACCTGTGGTTCGCGTCCCTGCGGGCGGGGGCCGACGAGCGCGTCGCCCAGCAGCTCGTGAACGAGCTGACGGTCAACGAGACGTACTTCCTGCGCGAGGACCACCAGTTCGACTCGCTGGTCCGCACGGTCCTGCCCGGCATCGCCGCGGCCCGGCGGGCGCAGCGCGACGCCACCCCGATCCGCATCCTGTCCGTCCCCTGCTCCACCGGCGAGGAGCCGTACTCCATCGCGCTGCGCCTGCTGTCGGACTGGCCGGGCATCGAGGAGTCCGACGTGGAGATCGTCGCCGCGGACATCGACACCCGCGTCCTGGAACTGGCCCAGCGCGGGGAGTACGGGGCGCGGTCGATGCACCGCGTGCCGCCGGCCCTGCGGAACCGGTTCTTCGAGCGCATCGGCGGCGACCGCCACCGCCTCAGCGCGGACGTGCGCGAGGCCATCGAGTTCACGACCGCGAACATCTGCGACACCGCGCAGATGCGTTCCTTCCGGGCCTTCGACGTCGTGTTCTGCCGCAACGTCCTCATCTACTTCGACGAGATCTCCTCCCGCCGCGCCGCGGAGAACCTCTTCGGCGCCCTGCGGCCGGGCGGGTTCCTCTTCCTGGGGCACTCGGAGTCCATGAGCCGCATCTCACCCATCTTCGACCCCGTCCGGTTGCCGGAGGGGATCGTCTACCAGCGACCCGCGATCGGAGCCACGGCATGAACCCGCTCACCGAGAACCCCGGGGACGGGCAGGACCCCGGACCCGGGTCGCCGTCGCGCGGTCTGGTGCTGGTCGTCGACGACGCGCCCACCGTGCGGATGTACCACGGGGGCGTCCTGCGCGCCGCCGGTTTCACCGTCGAGGAGGCCGCCAACGGCTTCGAGGCGCTGGAACTGCTGCTGGTCAACCGCTACGACCTCGTCGTCACGGACGTGAACATGCCGCACGTGGACGGTCTCACCCTCGTGCGCCGACTGCGGGGGGAGGCCCTGGGCCGTTCCGTGCCCGTGGTCACCATCAGCACCGAGTCCCAGGAGTCCGACGCCGAGGCCGGGTACGCCGCCGGCGCCAACCTGTACCTCGTCAAACCGGTGGCGCCCGACCTGCTGACCCGGGTCGCCGACCTGCTCACCGCACCCCTGCCGTCGCCCTCCTCCGCATCCAGCCCGACCCCCGGGAGCCGGTCGTGACCAACCCCCTGCTCGTGCAGTTCGTCGCCGAGTCGGCCGACCTGCTCGCCGACGTCGACGAGGGCCTGCTGCGCCTGGAGGCCGAACCCGGCGACGGCGAGCTCGTCAACGCCGTGTTCCGCGCCGCCCACACCTTCAAGGGTTCCTCCGGGCTGTTCGACCTGCCCGAGCTGACGCGGCTCACCCACGCCGCCGAGGACCTGCTCGACGCCGTGCGCGCCGGCCGGCTCCCCCTCACCCCGGAGATGGTCGACGCCCTGCTGTGGGCGTTCGACACCGTCCGGCGCTGGATGCCGGTCATCGAGGCCACCGGCCGGACCCCCGAGGGTGCCGACCGCGAGGCCGACACCCAGTCGGCGATGCTGCGGTCCTGGCTGGGCGAGCGGGCCCGGCCGGACGCGGCCCCCGCCGCCCCCGCGGCGCCCGTCGTCGAACCCGTGGACCTGCCCGGCTGGCTGCGGGACCTGCCCACCGGCCACCTGGAGGAGCTGCGGGCGTGGCTGGAGACCACCGGCGCCACCGTGCGCGCGGTGCGGTACGAACCGGACGCGGCGTGCTTCTTCCGCGGTGAGGACCCGCTGAACCTGTTCCGCCAGGTCCCGGCGCTGGAACTGCTGCACACCGCACCCGCGGAGCCGATGGGCGACATCGCCGACGTCGACGAGTACGAGTGCGTGCTGCGCTTCACCGCGCTGACCCGCGCGGCCGTCGGGGAACTCGCCCACGTCTTCCGGTACGTGCCCGAGCAGGTGCAGGTCGTGGAGGTCTCGGCGGGCGCCCTGACCCGGCTGCTGCACGGCGTTCCCGCCGCGGCGGACGCGCCGGACGCCCCGGACGTCCCGGACGCCCCCGCCGGTGCCGGGCTGGACCCGCTGCACGCCCTGCTGCTGCAGGCCCAGTGCCGTCTGCTCTCGCACGTGGGCACCGACCGCGACGACGTCAGCGACGGCCCCCCGGCCGGCGCCGCCCGGGTGCGCTCGGCCGCCGCGGTCGCGTTGCGGATCGCCACCGCCGCGGGCCTGGACACCGCCCCCGGCGTCGCCGGCCTCACCCACTTCCTCCAGACGGGTCTCGCCGGGCCGCTGGTGCAGTGGATCGGCGAGGTCACCGCGGGCGCCGGGACCCCGGCCCCCAGCCTGGCCGAGCAGGAGCGCGGCGCCGCCGCGCCCGCGCCGGGCCCGGTCCCCGCCCCCCGCACCTCCCCGGAGGAGACCCCGGTGGTGCGGGCCGACGCGGCGGCGCCCGAGGACGCCTCCCGCGCCGGGCGGGTCCTGAAGGTCGAGCAGGCCAAGGTCGACAAGCTGCTGGACCTCGTCGGTGAGCTCGTCGTGGCCAAGAACGCGCTGCCCTTCGTGGCGCAGGAGGCCGAGGACGCCGGTTCCCGGGCCCTGGCCCGCCGCGTCCTGGACGAGTACGCCGTCGTCAGCCGGGTCAGCGAGGAACTGCAGCAGGCCGTCATGGACGTGCGCATGCTGCCGGTCTCCACCGCCTTCGCCCGCGCTCCCCGCCTGGTGCGCGACCTGTCGCGCAAGCTGGGCAAGAAGGTCCACCTCGTGCAGGAGGGGGAGGAGACGGCCGCGGACAAGGACGTGATCGAGATGCTCACCGAGCCCCTCGTGCACCTGGTCCGCAACAGCCTCGACCACGGCATCGAGACCCCCGAGCAGCGCGTGGCGGCCGGCAAGCCCGAGGAGGCGACGCTGCTGCTGCGCGCCGCTCCCGACGGCGACGCGGTCCTCGTCGAGATCACCGACGACGGGCGGGGCATCGACACCGACGTGGTGCGGGCCAAGGCCTACCAGCGCGGTCTGATCGACGAGCACGCCCTGGAGAACATGTCCGAGGAGGAGGCGGCCCAGCTCGTCTTCGCCCCGGGTTTCTCCACCGCCGAGGTCATCTCCGACGTCTCCGGGCGCGGGGTGGGCATGGACGCGGTGCGCAGTTCCATCGAGCGTCTCGGCGGCTCGGTCACGACGCAGAACCGGCGCGGGCAGGGTCTGACGGTGCGGCTGCGGCTGCCCCTGACGATGGCCGTCTCGCGGGTCCTGCTGCTGACCGCCGGCGGGCAGCGCTTCGGGGTCCCGCTGGACGACGTGGTGGAGACCGTGCGGGTGGACCGCGAGGAGGTCACCCGCGTGGCCGGGCACCCCGTCCTGGCCCTGCGCGACGAGGTGGTGCCGCTGGTGTCCCTGGGGGCCCTGCTGGGGACCGGCGGGGACCTGGACGCCGAGGCGCTCAACGTCCTGGTGGTGCGCACCGGCACCGGCCCCCTGGGTCTGGTGGTGGACCGCTTCCACCAGAACACCGACGTCATCCTCAAACCCCTGGAGGGTTTCCTGGCCGCGACCCCCGGTTACTGCGGCACCGCCCTGCTGGGCGACGGCCTCGTCCTGCTGGTCCTCGACGTCAAGGAGCTGAACTCCCGTGCCGCTGCACTTCGCTGAGAGCACCGCCGTCCTGAGCGGTGCCGTCGTCGTCGACGACGCCGAGCCGCTGGCGGCCTGGTTGCGCACCACCCCGGCCCCGCGCGCCGACCTGACCGACTGCCGGCACCTGCACACCGCCGCGTTGCAGGCGCTGATGGCGGCCCGGGTCAAGGTCAGCGCCGTCCCGGCCGATGAGTTCCTCAGGGTGTGGGTCCTGCCGCTGCTGCGGGCCGACGCCGCCGAGGGACCCGCCCCAGCTGCCGACACCGCTGCGGTCCAGGACACCGCCCCGGCCGACGCCGCGGTGGACCTCCCCGCGGGAACCCCCGCGGGAACCCCCGCGGAAACCCCCGCGGAAACTCCTGCTGAAACTCCCGCTGAACCCTCCACCGCCCACCCCGCACCCGAAGAGGACCCCCGATGACCACCGTCATGCTCGTCGACGACTCGCCCACCATGCTCATGAGCATCAAGTCCATCCTCACCAAGGAGGGCCTGGTGGTCGAGACCGCCGCCGACGGCCAGGAGGCGCTGGACCGCATCAAGGGCGGCCTGAAGCCGAACCTCGTCATCAGCGACGTGAACATGCCCCGCCTGGACGGCATCGGCTTCGTGCGCGAGGCGCGCCGGGCGGGTCTGCGCTTCACCCCGATCCTCATGCTCACCACCGAGTCCGAGCAGACCAAGCGGGACGAGGCCAAGGCCGCCGGCGCCACCGGCTGGCTCGTCAAGCCCGTGACCGGCGACGCGCTGATGAGCGTGATCCGCCAGGTCGTCCCCGGAGCCTGAGGTGGGTCTGTTCACCAGGAGCCGGGAGGAGCAGCCGGTGCACGCAGGACCGGACGTCGACGTGCCCGCGACCACCGGGGTGCTCGCCCGTTCCGGGCAGCTGCTCGAGGTGCTCGTCGCCCAGCTGGGCGACGTCGTCGACGGGACCGAGGAGGCCGCGTTCGGCCTCATCAGCGAGGTGCAGCAGATCGACGGCGGCGTGGAGCGGATGAGCGCCCTGGCCGACGAGCTGGTGCGCCGCTGCGAGCAGGGCGCCGACGAGGTGGCCCGCCGCACCCGCGAGAACGCCTCCGACGTCGAGGAACTGGTCCAGCTGGTCACCGACCGGGACCGCTCCGTGCTCGACCTGGTCGGGGAGGTGCGGGCCCTGGACCGCGAGGTGGACGCCATCGCCGCCGTCGCGCACGCCACCACCATCCTGGCGCTCAACGCCAAGATCGAGGCCGTCCGGGCCGGTGACGCCGGGGAGGGTTTCTCGGTGGTGGCCGACGAGGTCCGGGAACTGTCGCGGCAGTCGGCCCAGGCCGCGTCCAGCGTGCGCGCCGGGATCACGCGGGTGACGTCGCTGATGGAGCAGCGGCTGGGCAGCGAGACCGGCTCGGCGGGCAGTTCCGAGCAGATCAACGCCCGCCTGGAGGGGATCGCCGCCGCCCAGCAGGAGGCCTCGGAGGTGCTCAGCGCGAGCGTGGGCGCCACCCGCGAGGTCGCCGGCCAGATCGCCGGGGCGGTCGCCGACCTGGGGACGCGCACGACGGCGGCGCTGGCGCAGACCCAGTTCCAGGACATCACCCGCCAGTCCGTCGCCGCGGTCACCGGGGCGATGGAGGAGCTGGGCCGTCAGCTGGCCGTCGTCACCGGCCACCTGCGCGGTGAGGCCGACGCCGAGGCCCTGCGCGCCCTCGACGACGCCGTCGCCGCCCTGCAGTCCTCCTACGTCTCCCAGCGCCAGCGAGCGGTGCACTCCGGGCGCGCCGGCTCCGGGGGCACGGCTCCGGCGCAGCCGGCCACCCCGCTCGTCGAGCTGTTCTGACGGCCGGTCGGTGGCGGCGGACCGCCGCCACCGACCGGGTGCCCTCAGCGCGACGGGCCCCGGTCGCCGCGGCCCGTGCGGGCCCGCGCGGCGTCCACGAGGGCGGCGGCGCTCAGGCCGTCCCGCGGGGCCAGGGCGGAACCGAGGTCGGCGCGCAGCCGAACGGGCCCGCCGGGCAGGTTCACCGGTTCCTCCAGGCTCTCGTGCAGCCGCCGCACGACGTCGCGCACCGGACCGTCGTCGCCGGGCGGCAGGTCGGGCAGGACGAGCAGGAACTCGTTCCCGGCCAGCCGGCCCACGAAACCCTCCGTGCGCACCACCGCCCGCAGGCGCCGGGCGGCGTGGACCAGCGCCCAGTCCCCGGCCTCGTGGCCCAGCCGGTCGTTGAGGGACCTGATGTCCTCCAGGTCGGCGAGGACGACCGCCACCGCGTCACCGGTCCGCGCGCTGCGCCGCAGTTCCCGTTCCAGGTTCGCGACGATCCGCGCCCGGTTGGGCAGGCCCGTCAGGGAGTCGTGGTAGGCCAGGTGAGCGGTGCGCCGCTCGCGCTCGACGCGGTCGCTGACGTCGGACTGGTTGCCGATGAAGTGCGTCAGGCGTCCCGTGGAGTCGTGGACGGGGCTGATCGTGATCTCGTTCCAGAACGGCGTGCCGTCGTGCCGGTAGTTCAGCAGGGTGGTCTGGACGGTGCGGCCGGTCAGCAGGCGCCGCGCGATGACCCGCACCTGCGTGCGGTCGGTCCCGGGGCCCTGGAGCAGACGGCAGTTGCGTCCCAGGACCTGCTGCGCGCCGTACCCGGTCATCTGCTCGAACGCGGTGTTGACGTACACCAGCGGCAGGTCGGGGGCGGTGGCGTCGGCGATGACGATGCCGTTGCTGGCGGTGGCGATGGCCCGGGTGAGCAGCCCCGGCAGCTCGGCCGGGGCCACGCCGCCCAGCATCGACGCGCTGACGCCGTCGGCGGGGCGCAGCGTCACCGTCGTCCCGGCCCGCTCGCCACCGGTGCCCGCCCGCTCGCCGGGCGCGCCGGTCGTGCCCTCCCCGGCGCCGTCCGGCTCGGGGGCGCTGACGTGGACCCTCGACATCAGCACGTTCGCGGCCTCGATCACCTGGTCGCGGTCGTAGCTGAGGACGTAGGTCATGGGCCGCTGCGGACCGGTGCCGGCGTCGAGGCGCGCGGGTGCGGGGCCGTCCCCGCCGGCGTCGCGGGCGGCCAGGGCGGCGGCGAAGTGGGGCGAGACGACCGTCACCACCCACTCCGCGCCGACGGGGTCGTCGTCGGCCAGGGCCCTGCCCCGCACCCCGGGCACGGGGGTGGCCGACATGCCCGGACCGAGGACGGCGGTCAGGCAGGAGACCGCGGCCAGGGCCTCGTACCGGCGGCGGGTGGCGGTGGTGAAGGAGTCGGAGTGCTGGAAGGAGGACAGGACGACGGTCGCCTCGTCCAGCAGCATCGCCTGGCGCTCGACGTGCCGGGTCAGCGCGGCCAGCAGGTCGGGGGTCGTGGGCCGGGTGGCGCCGTCGCGGCGGAGCACGTCGAAGGCGGTGGTCGCGGCCGTGGGCGCGGGCGGGGTCGGCGGCAGCGCCAGCGGCGCCCCCCACCGCGCGGGCGGGGGCCCGGGGTGGGCGAAGTGCCACCCCTGCCCCAGCCGGGCCCCCATCCCCAGGGCCCGGCGCAGGTGCTCCGGCGTCTCGATGCCCTCGGCCAGGACGAGCGCGCCGCTGCGCTGCGCCTCCGCGTGCACGGCGTTGACGATGGCCGCCACGTCCAGCGAGGGGCGGGCCCGCACCAGCGCCAGGTCCAGCTTGACGAGCTGCGGGCGCAGGAACGGCATCAGCGCCAGGGCGGCCGGTTCGGCGCCCACGTCGTCCAGGGCCACCGCCCACCCCAGCTCCCGCACCCGGGCGATCCCGGCCAGCAGCTGCGCGGGGTCGTGCAGCAGGTCCCGCTCGGTGACCTCCACGACGACCTGCACCCCGGGGTCGAGCACGGCCGAGAGCTCGGCCAGGTCCTGGTGCGACAGGGCCCCGAGCGTGGGCGGCTCGACGTTGACGAAGAGGGTCGCCCCGGCGGGCAGGGAGCCGGCCCCGGTCAGGACGCACCGCAGGCACTCGGCGTCCAGTCGCAGCGCGGCGGCGCCGCCGGGGGGCCCGGCGTCGGCGAACAGCCGGGCGGGGCTCAGCTCGGCGCCGTCCCGGCGGGCGCGGACGAGCCCTTCGACGGCGACGACGCGGCCGCTGTCCAGCTCCACGACGGGCTGGTAGACCGCGCGCAGCTCGCGGTGGCCGGCGTGGTCGGGGACCTCGGGGTCGGACGCCGCCGCCATCGCCATCGCCTCACGTCCTCAGCGTCCCGGAGCCTGCACGGACCGCTCCGACTGTAGGGACGCGCCCGTCGCTTGTCGCGGTGATCCACCCGCTGCCCGCCGCGCAGCGCCCGGGGGTCAGGCGAGCAGGTTGACCGTGGCGGTGGCGCCGCAGGCCACGACGCTGACCGGGGCCCACACGGCGCGCTCGACGCGGCTGCGGGTCAGCAGGTCCGGGACCGCCCCGACGGCGAGCAGGGCCACCAGCACCCACAGCGCGGTGGGCAGGCCGTCCTCGGGCAGCGGCGTCCGGACGCCGACGCCGGTGCGGCGCAGCACGAGCAGCGCGGCGGTGGCCCGGAGGAGGGCCGCGACCAGGCTGGTGACCCGCAGGCGCGGGGGCAGGTGGTCGGGGGCGCCGCCGTACGCGGCCCGGCCCCGGGGGACGCCCGCGGCGAGGGCGACCTGGAACCCCGTGACGACGAGCAGGAGCAGGGCGGCGGTGGTGCCGGCGGCCAGGAGCGGGGTCACGTCCGCAGGCTGGGCTGTCGTACCCGCCGGATGCGAGGGAGGACCGTGAACCGGACCGAACTCGTGGTGCCGGCCGTCCTGAGCGTGCGCCCCGCCACCGGGTACGCCGTGCGCGACCTGGTCCACGGCCGGCTCGGCGCCTTCCGGGGCGAGAGCTTCGGGCAGGTCCACCCGGCGATCTCCCGACTGGTGGCCGACGGCTCCGTGCACCCCGTCGAGGGGGGACGCGCGGGGTCGGCGCGGTACGCGCTGACCGCCGCCGGCCGCGAGCGGCTGCTCGCCGGCCTGGCCGGACCCCCGGTGCCGCAGCGCCCGCGCGACGGGACGCTGCTGCGGCTGTTCTTCGGGGACCTGCTGGGGCCCGCCGCCTGCGCCGACCTGGTGCGGCAGGTGCGGGAACGGGCCGGTGAGCGGCTCGCCGTGCTCGCCGCGGCGCGCGCCGAGGTCGAGGGCGAGATCGCGGCCGGGGACCCGCGCGCCCGCTACCGGCTCACGACGATCTCGGCGGGGGAGCACACGGCCCGCGCGGCGCGGGCGTGGTGCGAGGAGACGCTGGCCGCCCTCGCCGGGGAACCGCCCCCGCCGGACCCGCTGGGTACGATCCCGCGGTGACCCCCCGCCCCGTGCCGCCGTCCCCGCCTGCCCGGGAATCGCTGGCCGACTCGGTGCACGCCTCGCTGCTGGCCTGGTTGATGGACGGCAACGCCCGCCCGGGGGAGTCCCTGAGCATCGACGGCCTGGCCCGGACGCTGGGGGTCTCCCCGACCCCCGTGCGGGAGGCGATGGCCCGGATCGAGGGCACCGGCCTGGTCGAGCGGATCGCCATGCGGGGCTACCGGGTCGCGGGGCTGCTCACGCCGCGCGAGGTCGAGGAGCTGATGGACGCCCGGCTGCTGCTGGAGTGCCACAACGCGGCCGCGGCCGCCGCCCGCGTCGACGACGAGCTGCTGGACCGGCTCGCGGACACGGTGCGGCGCATGGAGGAAGCGCCCAAGGGCCCGTCCTTCGCGGACTACCAGGACTACCACCGGGCCGACAACGAGTTCCACCGGCTGCTGAACCGCGCGGGGGGCAACACCTTCCTGGCCGAGGCCTTCGAGGCGCTGAACGGGCAGGTGCAGCGGTTCCGGCTGCGGCTGGTCGGGGACGGTGTCACCGACGCGGAGATGGCGATCGTCGAGCACGGCGCGCTCGTGCGGGCCCTGCGGGAGCGGGACGCCGCCGCGGCGGCGGAGCGGATGCGTGAGCACCTGGAGGCCGTGCGCTCGCGCGCGATCGCGGACAGCGCCGCCGTCGGCCACGGGAGCACGACCGGCTCCTGATGCTCTCCCGAGCCGCACCAGGTCCGCTTGACACCTACATCCTATTGGATGTTCCATTCGCGAGGCGGGCTGGCCCGTCCGAGTGACCTCTGTGAACGATGACGTCTTCAGGAGCAGGCAGTGACCCCACCCACCACCCCGGAGCAGACCCAGCTGGTCGACTCCGCCGTCCGCCGCTCGGTCAAGCGGCTCATCCCGTTCCTCCTGCTGATGTACGTCATCGCGTTCCTCGACCGCAGCAACGTCGGGTTCGCCAAGGAGGAGCTGGAGATCAACATCGGGCTGTCGGCCTCGGCGTACGCGCTGGGGGCGGGCCTGTTCTTCGTCGGGTACGCCGTCTTCGAGGTGCCCAGCAACCTGATCATGCACAAGGTCGGCGCCCGCTGGTGGATGGCCCGGATCATGGTGACCTGGGGCATCATCGCGACCGCCTTCATGTTCGTGCAGGGCGAGACGATGTTCTACGTCCTGCGCTTCCTGCTCGGCGTCGCCGAGGCCGGTTTCTTCCCCGGCGTCCTGCTCTACCTCACGTACTGGTTCCCCGAGGACCGGCGCGCGTTCGCGACCGGCCTGTTCCAGATGGGCCTGCCGCTGGCCAACATCGTCGGCGGTCCGCTGTCCGGTGGTCTCCTGGAACTGGACGGCGCCGCCGGGCTCGCCGGGTACCAGTGGCTGTTCATGGTCGAGGGCCTCATCGCCGTCGTCGTCGGGATCGTCGCGGTGTTCTACCTGACCGACCGGCCCGAGAAGGCCGCCTGGATGCCCGCCGCCGAGCGCGACGCCCTGCTGGCCCGGCTGGAGGCCGACAACGCCGACCGCGCCGCCGTCGGCGGGCACCAGGGCTGGGGCAAGGCCCTGCTCAACCCCCGCGTCCTGTACTTCTGCCTGGTCTGCCTGTGCATCCAGGCCGCCGTCTACGGGCTCACGTTCTTCCTGCCCACCCAGGTCGCGTCCATCACCGGCCGCGAGGTCGGGTTCAAGGTCGGCCTGCTCACCTCCATCCCGTGGCTGTGCGCCCTCGTCACCATCGCGGTCCTGCCGCGGTTCGCCGACCGCAGCGGCCGGCACCGCGAGATCGGTGCCGCGCTGCTGGTCCTGTCCGGCGTCGGCATCGCCGTCTCGGCCGTCGCGGGCAACGCCGTCGTCGCCATCGTCGCCCTGTGCGTCGCCGCGATCGGTTTCGTCACCTGCCAGCCGCTGTTCTGGACCCTGCCCACCCGCTACCTCAGCGGCGCCGCGCTGGCCGCGGGCTTCGGCCTCATCAACGGCCTGGGGAACCTCGGCGGCTTCATCGCCCCGAACATCCGCGTCTGGGCCGAGGAGACCTTCGACTCCACCACCGCGGGCCTGTTCGCCCTCGCCGGGATGGCCGTCCTGGGTGCGCTGTTCCTGCTGGGCACCCGCCTGATGCGTGACGCCCCCGCCGACGCGCCGTCCGACCGGACCGCCGGCGCAGCCCGCTGACCCACCCCCTCGACCACCTGGAGACCACCATGGAGTTCCCCGCCCGCCGCACCGCCGTCGTCACCGGCGTCGGCGCCCCCCGCGGCATCGGCCGCGTCGTGGCCCGCCGCCTCGCGAAGGACGGCTGGAGCCTGGGTCTGGTCGACATCTCCGCCCCCGGCGTCGACGAGATCACCCGCGAACTCGCCGACGCCGGCGCCGAGGTCCACGGCGCCGTCACCGACATCGCCTCGTTCGACTCCGTCGCGGACGCCTTCGCGCGGTTCGACCGCGAACTGCCGCCCGTCGTCGGCCTGGTCAACCTCGCCGGCATCGCCGACCCCACCCCCCTGATGGAACTCACCGTCGAGGGCTGGAACCGGACGATGGCCGTCAACGCCACCGGGTCGCTGCTCATGATCCAGGCCGCTGCCCGCCGGATGATCGAGGTCGGGGTGGGGCGCATCGTGAACACCTCCTCGATCACCGCGGTCGACGGCGGCGGGACGTTCTCCAAGACCTCCTACGCCGCGGCCAAGGCCGCGGTCCTGGGGCTCACCCGCGGCGCGGCCCGTGAACTCGGACCGCACGGCATCACCGCCAACGCGATCCTGCCCGGCCCGATCGACACCGACATCATGGGCGGCGCGCTGACCGAGGAGCGCAAGGCGGGCATGGCCGCGGGCATCCCCGTCGGCCGCGTCGGCACCCCGGCCGACATCGCCGCCATGGTGGCGTTCCTGCTGTCCGAGGACGCCGGGTTCGTCAACGGCGCCAGCTACCAGGTCGACGGCGGCAAGCACATCAACTGACGTCGCCCGCCGTCCCGCACGCCCGCCCCGGTCCCCGGGGCGGGCGTGCGGCGTCCACCGGTGGGTTCAGCCCGGTCCAGCCGGGTTCAGGCGGTGAACACGTACTCGGTGGTGGTGGTGAACTCCTCGCCCGGGCGCAGCACCGAGTCCCCCAGCAGCGGCTGGTTCACCGCGTCGGGCAGCAGCTGGGTCTCCAGGCACAGCGCGTCGCCCTGCCGCACCGGCCGGCCCGCCGTCGTGCGCCAGGACCCGTCGAGGAAGTTCCCCGAGTAGAACTGCAACCCCGGCAGGTCCGTGCGGACGGTGACCGTCCGGCCGCTGCGGGGCCCGGTGACCGCGGCGACCTCGCGCAGCGCGCCGGGTTCGTCCAGGACCAGGCAGTGGTCGTAGCCGCCGGCCCGCAGGAGCTGCTCGTCGGCGTCGCGCAGCCGGTCCCCGAGCCGGGTGGGGGCGCTGAAGTCGAACGGGGTGCCGGCGGTCGCCGCGAGCTCGCCGGTGGGGATCAGGTGCTCGTCGACCGGCAGGTAGCGCGAGGCCCGCAACCGCACGACGTGGTCCTCGACCGGGCCCGCGCCGTCGAGGGCGAAGTAGGCGTGGTTCGTCAGGTTCACCGGGGTGGGGGCGTCGGTGGTGGCGCGGTAGCGCAGGCGCAGGACGACCGCCCCCTCCTCCTCGCGCAGCGAGCACGTGACCGAGGCGTCCAGCGTCCCGGGGAAACCCATGTCGCCGTCGGGGCTGCGCAGGGACAGCCGCACGCCCCGGACCCCGTCGGCGTCCACCTCGGTCGCCGTCCAGACCCGCTGGTCGAAACCCTCCAGGCCGCCGTGCAGGGCGTTGCGGCCGTCGTTCACCGGGATCCGGTGCTGCACGCCGTCGAGGGTGAACCGGCCACCGGCCACCCGGTTCGCCACCCGGCCCACGACCGCGCCCGGGTACCCGGAGGCGGCCTCGTAGGCGGCGACGTCCGGCAGGGCGACGACGGCGTCCCCGAGGGTCCCGGTGGAGTCGGGGACGAGGACCTGCTGCAGCGCCGCCCCGCGCGTGAGCACCGCGGCGCTCGCGCCCGAGGGCAGGCGCAGTTCCCAGCGCTCCACCGGTTCGCCCCGGCGGGTGCGGCCGAAGGGCGTCTTGTGCAACGTTGCAGTCATGGGGGCGATCGTGCCCTACCGCCCGCGCCCGTGCGGACGGAGCCCCGCGCTCAGTCCAGGCGCCAGTCGACGCCCTCCCCGCCCGCCTCGCGCAGCAGCGCGTCCACCCGGCTGAACGGCCGGGACCCGAAGAACCCGCGCGAGGCCGACAGCGGGCTGGGGTGGACCCCCGCGACCACCGGCACCCCCTCCAGGAGCGGAGCGACCTGCTGCGCGTCCTTGCCCCACAGCAGCGCCACGAGCGGCCCGCCGCGGGCGGCCAGCGCGCGGACCGCGCCGTCGGTGACGGCCTGCCAGCCGAGCTTGCGGTGCGAACCGGAGGCGCCGGAGCGGACCGTCAGGACGCGGTTGAGCAGCAGGACCCCCGCGTCGGTCCAGCGCGACAGGTCACCGTGCTCGGGCGGCACCACGCCCACGTCCTCGCGCAGCTCGCGCCCGATGTTGACCAGGCTGCGCGGCAGCGGCCGCACGTGCGGTTCGACGGCGAAGCTCAGCCCGATCGGGTGGCCCGGGGTGGGGTAGGGGTCCTGGCCGACCAGCAGCACGCGGACCGCCTCGAACGGCTGCCGGAACGCGCGCAGCACGTTCTGCGGCGCCGGCAGCCACTCCTGCGTCTCGGCGGCCAGCGCCGCCGAGACCCGTTCGAGGTCCGCGCGCACCGGCTCCAGGGCCCGCGCCCACCCCGGGTCGAGGTCGTCCAGGCCCAGTCCGGCCGGGTCGTGCGGGGTCTGCGGGAAGGGTGGGGGAGCAGTCACGGGAGTGACGCTACGACCGCGCGACGCGCCGTGCGTCGTCGGAGCCGGTGTCGGTACCCCCTCCTAGACTCCCCAGCGTGGTCACCGGTCCGGGGGCCCGGCAGGACGGAGGGGGACACGTGGAGCGGTCGGACGCCGCAGCGCGCATCGAGCGCGACGAGCACGAGCGGGCGGGGGAGCTGCCCGAGGGGCTGAGCCGCCGGGACGCCGAGATCCTCGCCTTTGAGCGCCAGTGGTGGAAGTACGCCGGCGCCAAGGAGCAGGCCGTGCGGGAGCTGTTCGACCTCTCGCCCACGCGCTACTACCAGCTGCTCAACGCGCTCATCGACTCCCCGGCCGCGCTCGCGCACGACCCGATGCTCGTCAAGCGGCTGCGCCGGATGCGCAGCAGCCGCCAGCGCGCGCGCTCGGCCCGCCGCCTGGGCGTGCAGCCCTGAGCGGGCGGGGTCAGCGGCCCCGTCAGCTGGCCGCCCGGCGCGGTGCGCACCGCACCCGGCGGGGCCCGGCCGGCGTCCTGCTCCTCCTCCTGGTCTGGCTGGTCGTCGCGGGCGTCGTCGCGGCCGGTCTCGTCGTGGCCCTGCGCTCGGTGCTCGGGCCGCTGCTGGAGGTCGCCCGGGGTGTCCTGTGAGCGGGGGTGACGTGACGGTCCGGTGAAGACGGCGCACAACCGGGTTCGTCGAACCCTGTCCCACCAGCCCCTCCCCGCACTAACGTGGACCTCGGTCGATCCGTTCGGCGAGCACCACTCCTCCGCGGAGCGCACGTCGTCGTCGCTCACGGCCGCGTGGCCGCGGGCAGCGTGAGACCCGTGCCCGGCGCCCCCCGCGCCGGGGGCGTCTTCCGCTCGCTGCACCACAGGAGAAGCAATGGCTCAGGGCACCGTGAAGTGGTTCAACGCCGAGAAGGGGTACGGCTTCATCACCGTCGACGACGGTGGCGCGGACGTGTTCGTGCACTACTCGGCGATCGTCGCCGACGGGTACCGCGCCCTCGAGGAGGGCCAGCGCGTGGAGTTCGAGGTCGGGCAGGGGCAGAAGGGCCCGCAGGCCGAAAGCGTCCGCGCCCTCTGAGCCGCGCCGGTCCGGGGTGGTCGCCACCCCGGACCGGTCCCGCTCCCGAGGGGCGGGGTGGGTTCGCCGGGGGCGGAACCGGGTGGGAGGGGTTTGCACTCGCACCCCGAGAGTGCCAACATTGGCGTTGGCACTCTCGAGTCGAGAGTGACAACTGCACTCGACCCGGGAGCGAAGCTCCCCGGCCGGTCCGGTGAGGCCTGCGGGCTCCGGGGGACGTGACCCCGGTGCCCCCGGCCGTCCGTCGCGGGCGCCGTTCCGACCACCCACCGCCCGTCTTCTGGGAGGAACACCAGGCATGAGCAAGATCATCGCCTTCGACGAAGAGGCTCGTCGCGGCCTCGAGCGCGGGATGAACCAGCTCGCCGACGCGGTCAAGGTGACGCTCGGCCCCAAGGGCCGCAACGTCGTCCTGGAGAAGAAGTGGGGCGCCCCCACGATCACCAACGACGGTGTCTCCATCGCCAAGGAGATCGAGCTCGACGACCCCTACGAGAAGATCGGGGCCGAGCTCGTCAAGGAAGTCGCCAAGAAGACGGACGACGTCGCCGGCGACGGCACCACCACCGCCACCGTCCTCGCCCAGGCGCTCGTCCGCGAGGGTCTGCGCAACGTGGCCGCGGGTGCGAACCCGATGGGCCTCAAGCGCGGCATCGAGAAGGCCGTCGAGGCCGTGACCGAGCAGCTGCTCGGCGCCGCCAAGGAGGTCACCACCAAGGAGCAGATCGCGGCCACCGCCGGGATCTCCGCCGGTGACGCCTCCATCGGCGAGCTGATCGCCGAAGCCCTCGACAAGGTGGGCAAGGAAGGCGTCATCACCGTCGAGGAGAGCAACACCTTCGGCCTCGAGCTCGAGCTCACCGAGGGCATGCGCTTCGACAAGGGCTACATCTCGCCCTACTTCGTCACCGACGCGGAGCGTCAGGAGACCGAGCTCGAGGACCCCTACATCCTCATCCTCAACTCCAAGATCTCCACCGTGAAGGACCTGCTCCCGCTGCTGGAGAAGGTCATGCAGTCGGGCAAGCCGCTCGTCATCGTGGCCGAGGACGTCGAGGGCGAAGCCCTCGCGACCCTGGTCGTGAACAAGATCCGCGGCACCTTCAAGTCCGTCGCCGTCAAGGCCCCGGGCTTCGGCGACCGCCGCAAGGCCATGCTCGGCGACATCGCCATCCTCACCGGTGGCCAGGTCATCTCCGAGGAGGTCGGCCTCAAGCTCGACACCGCCGACCTCGACCTGCTGGGCCGCGCCCGCAAGGTCGTCGTCACCAAGGACGAGACCACGATCGTCGAGGGTGCCGGCGACGCCGACGCCATCGCCGGCCGCGTGGGCCAGATCCGCGCCGAGATCGAGCGCAGCGACTCCGACTACGACCGCGAGAAGCTCCAGGAGCGTCTCGCCAAGCTGGCCGGCGGCGTGGCCGTCATCAAGGCCGGCGCGGCGACCGAGGTCGAGCTCAAGGAGCGCAAGCACCGCATCGAGGACGCCGTCCGCAACGCCAAGGCCGCCGTCGAGGAGGGCATCGTCGCCGGTGGTGGCGTGGCCCTCATCCAGGCCGGCGTGCTGGCCTTCGAGAAGCTCGACCTCACCGGGGACGAGGCGACCGGCGCGAACATCGTCAAGGTCGCCATCCAGGCCCCGCTGAAGCAGATCGCGATCAACGCCGGCCTCGAGGGCGGCGTCGTGGCGGAGAAGGTCAGCAACCTGCCCACCGGTCACGGCCTCAACGCCGCCACCGGCGAGTACGTGGACCTGCTCGGCGCGGGCATCAACGACCCGGTCAAGGTGACGCGCTCCGCGCTGCAGAACGCCGCCTCCATCGCGGCGCTGTTCCTGACCACCGAGGCCGTCATCGCCGACAAGCCGGAGAAGGCCGCTGCGGCCCCCGCCGGTGGCGACGGCGGCATGGGCGGCATGGACTTCTGAGTCCCGCCGCACCCAGCACCACCTGAACCACCCGCGAGGGCGGTCCTCCACCCGGAGGGCCGCCCTCGTGGCGTTCCCGGGTCCGGTTCGAACGGGCGCGGTGGTCCCGGTCGTGCCAGGTTGGCCAGGACCAGGACGGCCGACGTGGAGGAGCGCACGATGTTCGAACGGCTGAACACGCCCGAGGAGATCTTCAGCTACAAGCTGGGAGCCGCCCTCACCATGGAGAAGGACACCCTCGCCATGCTGGGCGACCTCCAGGACTCCGCGCGCCGCCCCGAGCTCAAGCAGTTGCTCGCCGAGCACGCCGAGGAGACCCGTCAGCAGATCACGGTGATCGAGCAGTGCTTCGCCCTGCTGGGTGAAGAGGTCGACGACTCCCCGTGCCCGGTCACCAAGGCCCTCGCGGCCGAGGCGAAGGCCACCCTCAAGAAGACCGACGACTCCCTCGTCGACGCCGTGATCCTCGCCGGCGCGCTGGAGACCGAGCACCACGAGCAGGCCGTCTACGAGACGCTGCTGATCCACGCCCGCGCCCGCGGTGCCGCCCCCGTCGTGGCGCTGCTGCAGACCAACCTCGTCACGGAGCAGAGCGCGGGGTCGAAGGTCAAGGCCCTGGCCGAGCGCATCGCCACCACCGGGGTCGCCGTGCCCGTCGAGGGCATGAGCGGCGGGGTCAAGGCCGGCATCGCCGCCGGGGTCGCCGCGACGGTCGGGGTGGCTGCCGCGGCGGCGGCCAAGGTCGGCGAGCGCAAGGCGGAGGGTGAAGCCGTGGCCGCGGCGGCGGACTCCCTGGAGCGCGAGCGCACCGCCGGCACCGCCCCGGTCGCCGGTGACGCGGGGGCCGTCCGGGCCGAGGAGTTCAACGACGACGCGCTCGAGGAGCGCATCGTGGAGAGCGAGAGCCGCGCCCAGGCCCAGAGCGACCGGCAGTAGGGCCCCGGCAGGGGTGGGGGACCGAGCGGGCCCTCGACGAGGGGCCCGGCGGTCGCCGGGCTGAGGTCCGCGCGGCTCAGACCACGGCGTCGCGGCGCACGTCGTAGAACGGCACCTCGGCCGCCTCGAACGCCTCCTCCAGCGCGTCCAGCCCCCGTTCCAGCAGGAACCGGCGCTCGCTCTCGTGGACCGGGACCGCCTGCAGCCAGTGCACGTCCAGGTCCGGTTCCAGCGGGTAGCGCGACAGGTGCGCGAAGTTCCCCGGTGCGGTGAACAGCAGGTGCTCGGTGCGCCCGCCCAGCAGGTCCGCCACGATCCCGGGGAACACCGTCCCGGGCGACAGCGGCCACGGCTCACCCACGGCGGCGAACGCCGAGGCGACCAGCAGCCCCGTCGCCAGCCGCTGCTCCACGTCCTGCAGGACGGTCACCAGCTCCACGCGCACGTCGGTGCTGCCGACGACGTTCGGGTACCGGTGCATCGACACCGTCGAGACGGACGTGAAACCCGGCGACGGGGCGTCGGGGGCGGTCAGCACGTCCAGCGACAGCGACTCGTCGCGGCTGAGGAACTCCTCGACGAGGGGACGGCCGTCGGGGATGAGCTGCTCGCCGACGAAGCGCGCCATCCGCACCTCGGCGTCGGTGGGCGGGGGAGCCTCCGGCATCAGGCGGCCACCCGTCCGACGGGGCGGGCCGCGGCGTGGGCCAGGCCCGTCGCCGGGTCCGCGAGCGCCGCGACGGCCCCGTGCAGCCCCGGGTCGATCCAGGTGCCGTGGCCGGCGAGGGCGTCGAGCACGAACCGGGGGTGGGCGGTGAGCCGCTCGGCCAGGGCGAACCCGGCGGCCCGGGTCGTCGCGGCCAGGTCGTCGATCTGCGGCCAGGGCCGTTCGGGGTTGACGTGGTCGGGCGTCAGCGGGGACACCCCGCCCCAGTCGTCGACGCCGGCGGCGAGCAGCTGCTCGCGCTGGCCGGGGTCGGACAGGTTCGGCGGCGCCTGCAGCGACACCCCCGGGCCCAGCAGCAGCCGCGCCACGGCGAGGGTGGCGATGTACTCGGGGTGCTCCAGGTCGGCCTCGCCGCGCATCGCGGTGTCGTCCTTGGCGCGGAAGTTCTGCACGATGACCTCCTGCAGGCCGTCGAACTCCTCGGCGACGTCCACGAGGGCGAGGATCGAGTCGACGCGCTCGGCGTACGTCTCCCCGATGCCGACGAGGACGCCGCTGGTGAAGGGCACCCGGGCGCGGCCGGCGTCGCGCAGGACGCGCAGCCGCAGGTCGGGGTCCTTGTCGGGGGAGCCGTGGTGGACCTGCCCCGGTTCGAGCCACAACCGGCGCGAGGTCGTCTCCAGCATCATGCCCATGGAGGGGGCCAGGGGCCGGGAGGACAGCAGCGCCTCGTGCGTCATGACGCCCGGGTTCAGGTGCGGCAGCAGACCGGTCTCGTCCAGGACGCGGCGGGCCAGGTGCTGCACGTACTCCAGCGTGGAGGCGAACCCGTGCCGGGTCAGCCAGTCGCGGGCCGCGGGCCAGCGGTCCTCCGGGGCGTCGCCGAGGGTGAACAGCGCCTCCTTGCACCCGGCGGCCGCGCCGTCGCGGGCGATGGTCAGGACGTCGTCCTCGGACAGGTATGCGACGGGCAGCCGGCCCGGGACGGTGGCGAACGTGCAGTAGTGGCAGCGGTCCCGGCACAACCGCGTGACGGGGACGAAGACCTTGCGCGAGTAGGTGATCACGCCCGGGTGCCCGGCGCGGGCGAGGGCCTGGTCGCGCACCGGGCGGGCCAGCGCGCACAGCGCGTCGAGGTCGTCGCCGCGGGCGTGCAGCAGGGCCTGCGCGCCGGCGCGGTCCAGGGCCCCGTCGCGGGCGCGCCCGAGCGCGTCGGCGATCGCCGACGGTGCGGGGGCCGGTTCGGGCGGGGCGGCGTGCCGGCGGCGCGGGGCGGGGAGGCTGGTGCTCACGACGGGTCCTCTGCGGGGTCAGGAGTCGGCGCGGACGGGGTGACCGGCGCGCGGGTGGTCGTGCGGGTGGGGGCGCAGCTCGGGGGGCAGGGCGCGCCGCGTGCGCGGGCCCACCCCGAGGGCCAGCGCCTCGGTGAGGTCGGCCAGGGTGTCGACGTCGCGGCGCAGCGAGGGCAGGGCGGCCCCCAGGGGGCGCGCCCCGGCCTCCAGGTGCCGCGCGGCCGAGCCCGGGCCGAACCGGTGCGGGACGTCGCCGTCGCGGTCGGCGAGCAGGACGCTGCCGGTGCCGTCGGCGTCGGTGACCAGGGCGGGACCGGGCACGCGCAGCGCCTCGGCCAGCGCGGCGGCCAGGTCGTGCGGGCGCAGCGCGGGCACGTCGCCCAGCAGGACCGCCGTCGGGCCCCGCTCCAGGCTCGCCAGGCCCGCCTCCAGCGCGCGGTCCAGCCCGGGGCGGCCGGGGCAGACGGTGGCCGTCCCGGCGGCGCGGGCCGCGCGCAGGACGTCGGGGTCGTCGCTGACGCACACCACGAGCCCGACACCGGGCGTGGCCAGGCACGCCGTCAGGCAGTCCAGCGCCATGGCCAGGGCCAGCTCGCGGCGCCCGCGCGGGGGCAGCGCGAGCCGGGTCTTCGCCTCGTCACCGCCCTTGACCGGGACGACGACCCGCCAGCCGCTCACGTGCGTCACCGGGGGAGTCTCCCCCACGGACCCGGCCGGGGGAACACCTACCCTGGCGCGTGTGGAGATCCCCGCGCGGTTGACCGCGCCCGCGCGCCGCGTCGTGCGCACCCGGGTGGGCACCGACCCCCTCGACGTCGCCGAGCACGCCGCGCTGGTGGGCGACGCCGCCGCCGGCGCCGTCGTCACCTTCGCCGGCGTCGTCCGCGACCACGACCACGGCCGCGGCGTGCGGGAGCTGGAGTACGTGGGGCACCCGACCGCCGGGGACGTCCTGGCCCGCGTCGTGGCGCAGGTGTGCGCGGACGCCGACGTGGACGCCGTCGCCGTCAGCCACCGGCTGGGGCACCTGGCGGTCGGGGACGTGGCCCTGGCCGTCGCGGTCTCGGCCGCGCACCGCGGCGAGGCGTTCGCCGCGTGCGCGCGGCTGGTCGACGAGGTCAAGGACCAGCTGCCGGTGTGGAAGCACCAGCACTTCACCGACGGCACCTCCGAGTGGGTGGCCTGCCCCTGAGGGTTAGCCTCGGGCGGTGCTCGAAGCTCTCGCCGTGGCCGCCGCCTCCCCCCGCGCGCTGACCGACGAGCAGGCGGTCGCGCTGCTGGGCGCCGACGGGGAGGACCTGGAGGAGCTGGCCGCGATCGCCGACGGCCTGCGCCGCGAACGGGTGGGCGACGACGTGACGTTCGTCGTGAACCGCAACCTCGACGGCGAGCGGGTCGGCGCCGACCTGCCGCTGGTGCGCGAGCTGGTCGCCGAGGCGGTCGCGCTGGGCGCCACCGAGGTCTGCGTCCAGGGACCGGTGCCGGCCGCGGCCGGCGCCGAGGGGTACCTCGACCTGGTCCGCGCGGTGCGCGAGCACGACGTCCACCTGCACGCCTTCCGGGTGCCCGAGCTGCTGGAGGCCGCGGCCCGCCGCGGCAGCACCGTCGAGGCGTTCCTGCGCGAGGCCCGCGACGCCGGGCTGGGGTCGGTGCCGGGGACGGCGGCGAAGGTCCTCGACGACGACGTGCGGACCGTCCTGAACGGCGGCGTCCCCGACCTGCCCGTCGCGCGGTGGGTGCAGGTGCTGCGCGCGGCGCACGCCGCCGGGCTCACCTCGACCTCGACGCTCGTGCACGGCGGCCCGGAGACCGCGGCCCAGCAGGTGCGGCACCTGCGGCTGCTGGCCGGCATCGGCCGCGCGACCGGCGGCATCACCGAGTTCATCGCGATGCCCTCCCCGCTGCGGCCGCCGTCCGCGCGCGCGACCCGGGCGCTGCACGCCGTCGCCCGGCTGCTGCTGGACGGGGCCGTCGACCACGTGCAGGCGGCTTGGCCCAAGCACGACGCGGACCTCGTCGTGCAGCTGCTGCGCGGCGGCGCCGACGACCTGGGCGGGTTGCTGCTCGACGGCGAGCGCGACCCGTCGGCCGGGCAGGAGGCCGGGACCACGTTGTCGCGCGCGGGGGCCGCGGCGCTCGCGGGCCGCGCCGGTCGGCCGCTGCGGCAGCGCAGCACCCGGTACGGCGCCGTCCCCGCGTGAGCGCGGACGGGGTCCTCGACGTCGCGGTGGTCGGGGCGGGTTTCGCCGGCCTGGGCACGGCGATCCGGCTGGCCCGGCGGGGCCGGGAGAGCTTCGTGGTCCTCGAGCGCGCCGGGCAGGTCGGCGGGACGTGGCGGGACAACACCTACCCGGGGGTGGCGTGCGACGTCCCCTCGCACCTGTACTCGTTCTCCTTCGCCCCCGAGCCGGGCTGGTCGCGGGTGTTCGCCCCGGGGGCCGAGGTGCAGCGGTACCTGCGGGCGCGGGCGGCGGAGGTCGAGGGGTCCCTGCGGCTGGGCTGCGAGGTGCTGGAGGCGCGCTGGGACCCCTCGGGGTGCTGGGTGCTGACGACCACGACGGGGACGGTGCGGGCCCGGGTGCTGGTGGTGGCGGCCGGCCGGCTGACCGAGCCGCGGGTCCCCGACGTGGAGGGTCTGGACGCCTTCGCCGGGCCGGTGTTCCACACCTCCCGCTGGGACCACTCGGCCGACCTGGCCGGCCTGCGGGTCGGGGTGGTGGGGACGGGCGCCTCGGCGGTCCAGGTGGTGCCGGAACTGGCGGGGGTCGCCGGGCACGTGAGCGTGTTCCAGCGCAGCGCGGCGTGGATCGTGCCGCGCGGGGACCGGCCGTTCAGCGCGGACGAGCGGGCGGGTTTCGCGCGCGAACCGGAGGCGGCGCGGCGGGTGCGGGAGGCGACGTTCGCGGAGATGGAACGCGGTCTGGAGGCTCGGCGGCTGGAGCCGGTGGCGCTGGAGGCGTTGCGCCGCAGGGCGGTCGAGCACCTGCGGGCGGCGGTGGCCGACCCGGGGCTGCGGGCGGCGCTGACCCCGGACTACGAGATCGGCTGCAAGCGGGTGCTGCTGTCCGACGACTTCTACCCGGCCCTGACCCGTCCGGACGTGACGCTGGTGCCCTCGGCGGTACGGTCGGCCGGGCCGGGCGCGGTGGTGACGGCCGACGGCGTGCGGCACCGGCTGGACGCGCTGGTGCTGGCGACGGGTTTCCACTCGACGGTGCAGCCGTACGCGCGGCGGGTGCTGGGGCGCGGGGGGACGTCGCTGGCGCAGGCGTGGGCGGGCGGGATGGTCTCGCACGCCTCGACGGTCGTGCACGGTTTCCCGAACCTGTTCGTCCTGGACGGCCCGAACGCGAGCCTGGGGCACAACTCGGCGGTGCACGTCATCGAGAGCCAGATCGGGTACCTGCTGGGGGCGCTGGACCACCTCGCCGCCTCGGGGCGGCCGCTGGAGGTGAGCCTGGCGGCGCAGGAGGAGTACACGGCGCGGATCGACGCGATGGCGGGGGAGTCGGTGTGGCTGCGGGGTGGGTGCCGCAGCTGGTACGTCGACGAGCGCAGCGGCCGGCTGACGCTGCTGTGGCCGGACACGGCCACGGAGTTCCGCCGCCGCAACGGCACGTTCGACCCCGCGCCCTTCTTGTAGGACAAGTAACTCGACTTGTACGATGAGTGCGTGACCACCGCCGATCGCATCCGCCACGTCGAGCTGTCCACCCTCACGCTGCCGCTGGAACGGCCCGTCAGCGACGCCAAGGTCCTCACCGGCCGGCAGCGGCCCATGACCGAGATCGTGTTCCTCGTCGCCACCGTCACCACCGAGCAGGGCCTGTCCGGGACCGGTTTCAGCTACTCCAAGCGCGCCGGCGGCCCGGCCCAGTACGCCCACGCCCGCGAGGTCGCGGCCGACGCGCTGGGGGAGGACCCCAACGACATCGCGAAGCTCTACACCAAGCTGCTGTGGTCGGGGGCCTCCGTCGGGCGCAGCGGCGTCGCGACGCAGGCGCTCGCCGCGATCGACATCGCGCTGTACGACCTGAAGTCCAAGCGGGCCGGGCTGTCGCTGGCGAAGTTCCTCGGCGCCCACCGCGACTCCGTCCGCACCTACAACACCTCCGGGGGTTTCCTGCACGCCCCGCTGGAGGAGGTCCTGGCCCGCGCCGACGAGTCGCTGGCCGCCGGGATCGGCGGCATCAAGATCAAGGTCGGTCAGCCGGACCGGCGCGAGGACCTGCGCCGCGTGAGCGCCGTGCGCGAGCACCTCGGCCCCGACGTGCCGCTCATGGTCGACGCGAACCAGCAGTGGGACCGCACCTCCGCGCTGCGGATGGGCCGGGCCCTGGAGGAGTTCGACCTGGTGTGGATCGAGGAACCCCTCGACGCCTACGACGCCGTGGGGCACGCCGACCTCGCGCGGGCGCTGGACACCCCGATCGCCACCGGGGAGATGCTGTCCAGCGTCGGGGAGCACCTGGCCCTCGTCGAGCACCGCTCGGCCGACGTGATCCAGCCCGACGCCCCGCGCATCGGGGGCATCACCCCGTTCCTGCGGCTGGCGGCCCTGGCCGACCAGGCCGGTCTGGACCTCGCCCCGCACTTCGCCATGGAGATCCACCTGCACCTGGCCGCGGCCTACCCGCGCGAGCCGTGGGTGGAGCACTTCGAGTGGCTGAACCCGCTGTTCGAGGAGCGGCTGGAGACGGTCGAGGGCCGGATGCTCGTCCCGGACCGTCCCGGTCTGGGGTTCACCCTCAGCGAGCAGGCCCGCGCCTGGACCACCGACCGCGTCGAGTTCGGCCGCGCGTGACGACCCGCACCCAGACCCTCGTGGACGCCCTGCGCGCCCGCATCGAGGAGGGTGCGCTGGTCCCGGGGCAGGCGATCGGGTCCGAGAGCGAACTGGTCGCCGAGTTCGGGGTCTCGCGCACCGTCGTGCGCGAGGCCGTCTCCCGCCTGCAGGCCGCCGGGCTCGTGGAGACGCTGCGGGGCCGGGGGTCCTTCGTGCTGGCCCGGCCCAGCGGGCGGTCCTTCGGGGTCGACGTCGGGGGGCTGCGGTCGGCGGCCGAGCGGGCCGAGCTCCTGGAGTTCCGCACGGCCGTAGAGACCGAGGCCGCGGCGCTGGCCGCGCGGCGGCGCACCGACGACGACCTCGCCGCGATCGGCCGGGCGGCGAGCGCCTTCGAGGCGGCCGCGGCGCGCCCGGCCGAGGCCGTGGACGCGGACTTCCGCTTCCACCTGACCGTCGCGGCCGCCTCGGGCAACCGCTACCTCGGCCGGCTGCTGGAGACCCTCGGCGAGCCGATGATCGCCATGCCCGCGGCGCGGCTGCGGGCGGGCGCGGACGGCGGCGGCCCGGTCGAGGCCGAGCACCGCTCGATCGTGGCCGCGCTCGAGCGCGGAGACGCCGAGACGGCGCGGGCGGCGATGCGGGTGCACCTGGTCAACTCCGCGGTCCGCCTCGCCGGCGGGTGAGCGGGCTCAGCCGCCGGCGAAGGGCGGCAGCACGTCGAGGGTGGCGCCGGCCCCCAGCCGGTCCTCGGGCCGGGCGCTGACGCCGTCGAGCAGGAAGCTCGAGGCGGCCAGCACGCGGGCCAGGGCCGGGCCGCGGGTGCCGAGGGCGGCGACCAGGTCGCCCAGGGTCGAGGCCGGCGGCAGCCGGACCTCCTCGGTCTCCCGGCCGGCGGCCTCCGCGGCGCCGGCGAAGTACCGGACCGACAGGGTCATCGCGTCGTTCACCTTCCGTTCACCTCCTCGAGGGGGCGGGTCATCCGCCGATCGCGCTCATCGGGCGCGTGGGGTGCAGGAACGACGGGTCGTCGATGGCGTGGCCCGGCAGCTTGCCCCACATCGCCGCCCGCCACGCCGCCCCGAGGGCCGCGTCGTCGGCGCCCGAGCGCATCGCGGTCCGCAGGTCGGTCTCGGTGGTGGAGAACAGGCAGGTGCGGACCTGCCCGTCGGCGGTCAGCCGGGTGCGGTCGCAGTCGCCGCAGAAGGGCCGCGTCACCGAGGCGATGACGCCGACGTCGCCCACGCGCGCCCCGGCCGCGTCCAGGACGTCCCAGGTCTGGGCCGGTGCCGCCCCGCGGACCGATCCCGGTTGCGGGGCGAGGGTGAACTCCCGTTGCAGCGCAGCGAGGATCTCGTCGGCCGTCACCATGTCCGAGCGCTGCCAGCTGCCGTGCGGGTCCAGCGGCATCTGCTCGATGAACCGCAGCCGGTACCCCTGCTCCAGGGCCCAGCGCAGCAGGTCGGCGGCCTCGTCGTCGTTGGTGCCCCGCAGCAGGACGGCGTTGACCTTGACCGGGGCCAGGCCCGCCTCGGAGGCCGCGGCGAGGCCGGCGAGGACGTCGGCGTGCCGGTCGCGGCGGGTGATCCGCGTGAAGCGGTCGGCGCGCAGGGTGTCCAGGGAGACGTTCACCCGGGTCAGCCCCGCCGCCGCCAGGGCCCGCGCGCGGCGGGCCAGGCCCAGCCCGTTGGTCGTCAGGGAGGTCCGCACGGGCTCGCCCTCGGGGGTCCGAAGCTGCGCCGTGGCAGCCACGATGTTCTCCAACCCCTTGCGCAGCAACGGCTCTCCGCCGGTGAAGCGCACCTCGCGGATGCCCAGGGCGCCGACGGCGAGCCGGACCAGGCGGACGATCTCGTCGTCGGTGAGGACGGCGGCGTCCTCGAGCCAGGGCAGCCCCTCGGGGGGCATGCAGTAGTGGCAGCGCAGCGTGCACCGGTCGGTCAGGGAGACCCGCAGGTCCCGGGCCGTCCGCCCGTGCCGGTCGCGCAGGTCGCCCGTCCCGAAGCGCGGGTCGGCGGCCGCGGTGGCGACCTCGTCCGCTGCCGGGGGCCGCACGCGGGGGACGCCCAGATCGACCGTGCTCACGCGCCCAGCGTAAGTCGCGCACCGTCGCGGTCCGGACCTCGCCGACCGGCGGTGATCCTCCGTGTGGCCTTCGTCACTCCACGTGAAGCGCGTCAAAGGTTGGTCAGCACCGCGTCGATGGGCTAAGGTAAACACCAGATGAACAGGAGGTGGCACATGAACGTCATGGAGACGAAGGCCACGCACGGTACGGGCACCACGCCCGTCATGCACTGGGTGACGGTCCGGGACGCGTCGGGCCGCCCGCACCTGGAGATGCGCTGGAGCATCCCCGGGGCGCACGCTCCGCTCGCCCGAGCGGCCTGACCCAGGTCACGACCACGAGGACCCCGCACCGCCGTGCGGGGTCCTCGTGCGTCCGGCCCCCGGTTCGGGGCCGGCGTCAGGACCCGAACATCCGGGCGTTCGCGCTCTCCACCTCGGCGTACTGCCGCCCCGCCTGCGCCAGCGCCCGCTGGATGTCCTCCAGCGAAGCCCGCACCCGGTCCTGGGTGACGCGCCACTGCGCCGACAACGCCTGGAAGCCGCTGGCCGCCTGCCCCTTCCAGCACGACTCCAGGTCCAGCAGGTGCCGCGTCATCGCCTCCACCTCGGCCGCGAGGTTGCCCGCCGACGTCGCCACCGCCGTCCCCGCCTGCTCCACCCGTGCGCTGTCGACCTCGAACCGGCTCATGGCATGCTCCTCACTCCCGCGGCGGACCGCGGACTCGACTGCTGGTGCGGAGGAACGTAGGCCGGTGACCCCACCCGACGGCGCGCCCGTCCACAGCGCACCCACCCCACGCCCCCGGCCGGCGGTTGTGCGGACCGGGACGACACGGCCGTCGGTGAGCGCCCGGTGAGCCTCCCGTGAGCGTCATGGTCGACACCGCGGCGATCCCCGCCCACGGCCGGTCGTGGGCGCACCTGGCCAGCGACACCTCGGCCGCCGAGCTGCACCGCTTCGCCCAGCTCCTCGGCATCCCGGCCCGCGCCTGCGAGGGCGACCACTACGACGTCCCCGTCGAGCGCGTCCCGGACGCCGTCGCGCTCGGCGCCGAGCTCGTCAGCACCCGCGAACTGCTCGCCCGGCTGCGCGCCGCCGGGCTGCGCACCCCCAAGCGCCGCGGCGAGAAGGTCCTGCGCTCCACCGTCGTCGACGGGCACCGCGTCGACGTCGTGCGCGCCGCGGCCGTCCCGCCGCCCCACGGCACCCACCGCGTCGCCCGCACCCGCGCCGGGCGGCTCGTCCTGGCCGCCGACGGCGACCTGCCCGTCACCGCCCACCTGCACGGGCACCCCGGCACGGCCGTCGCCGGCTTCCGCCGCTGGTGGCTGCGCACCGCCGCCGGCTACGACCTGCGCCACGACGGGCTCCTCGTCGAGCCCGGCGCGCCCGTCCCCGCCACCGACCGGTGGTGGGCCCCCCTGCTGAACCCCGGGTGATTCGGGGCCACGCCCCGCCTCAAGACCGCGGAACCGGCACCCGACGCTCCAGGGAGGAACCCCCCTGAGCCGACGGAGCCGACATGCGCGGGCGCCACCTCACCATCAAGTCCCGACTCGTCCTGAGCGTCGTGGCGGTCCTCGCCCTCGCCCTCGTGGCCCTGGTGGCGGTGGTCAGCGCCCGCACCCAGGACATGGCCCGCGACGCCGCCCACCGCGAGACCGACGAGGTCTCCGAACGCAGCGCCGCGCAGATCCGCGAGGAGCTCACCACCGCCCTCGGCACCAGCCGCGACCTCGCCGCCACCCTCGGCGGGCTCAGCGCCCACGGCGGCACCCGCGCCCAGGCCGACGCCGTCGAGCACGACCTGCTCGCCGCCCACCCCGGCTACCTCGCCGTCTGGTCCGCCTGGGAACCCGACGCCTTCGACGGCCAGGACGCCCAGCACGCCGGTACCGCCACCAGCGACGGCACCGGCCGGTACATCAGCTACTGGCACCGCGACGGCTCCGACCTCGCCGTCGCCGCCCTCACCGACTACGAGACCCCCGGCCCCGGCGACTACTACCTCGCGGCCCGCGACTCCGGTCGGGAGAAGGTCCTCGACCCCTAGGACTACCTCGTCGGCGGCGAGCACGTCCTCATGACCTCCACCACCGTCCCGATCGTGCGCGACGGCACCGTCGTCGGTGTCGCCGGGCTCGACCTCGCCCTCGACTCCGTCCAGGAGCAGGTCGCCGCCGTCACCCCCTTCGGCACCGGCCGCGCGCACCTGTTCACCGCCGGGGGCGTCGTCGTCGGCTCCGGCAGCGGCCTCACCGTCGGCGACACCGCCACCGGCGTCCTCGGCGAGGCCGTCCGCGACGCCGTCGGCACCGGCCGCACCCGCAGCACCGTCGCCGAGGTCGACGGCCGCGAGCAGCGCGTCGTCGCCGTCCCCGTCGCCGTCAGCTCCGTCGACCGGTGGGCCGTTGTCGTCACCGTCCCCACCGAGACCGTCCTGGCCCCCGCCCACCGGCTGCGCGTCGTCAGCATCGCCCTGGCCGGAGCCGTCCTCCTCCTGACCGGCCTGGCCACCGTCGTCGTGGCCCGCCGCACCGTGCGCCCCCTGGAGGTCCTGCGCGACCGCATGGCCGAGATCGCCGACGGCGACGGCGACCTGCGCGAACGCATGGACGACACCCGCACCGACGAGGCCGGCCAGCTCGGCGCCGCCTTCAACCGGTTCCTCACCAAGGTCTCCGACACCGTCGCCGCCATCGGCGACTCCGCCGACCGGCTGTCCACCGCCGCCTCGTCCCTGCTCCAGGTCTCCGACCAGCTCCACGGCGCCGCGGCGCAGACGTCCGCCGAGGCGTCCGGGGCCGCCGACTCGGCCTCCCGGGTCGACCGCAGCATCCACGGCCTCGCCGCCGGCAACGAGCAGATGGCCGCCTCCATCTCCGAGATCGCCGGTAACGCCGCCCGCGCCGCCGGCGTCACCGTCGAGGCCGTCTCCCTCGCCGGCGCGGCCTCCGAGCAGATCGGCACCCTCGGCCAGGCCAGCGCCCAGATCGGCCAGGTCGTCAGCCTCATCCAGGCCATCGCCGAGCAGACCAACCTGCTCGCCCTCAACGCCACCATCGAGGCCGCCCGCGCCGGCGACGCCGGGAAGGGCTTCGCCGTCGTCGCCGGGGAGGTCAAGGAACTGGCCCTCCAGACCGCCCGCGCCACCGACGAGATCACCGCGCAGGTGCAGGCCATCCAGACCGGGACCGCCGGGGCCACCGCCTCCGTGGAGCACGTCCGCACCGTCGTCGACCAGATCCACGACTACAACGGCACCATCGCCAGCGCCGTTGAGGAGCAGTCGGCCACCACGGCGGAGATGACGCGCACCGGCGCCGACGCCGCCGCCGCCAGCGGCGAGGTCGTCGCCGCCGTCACCGCCGTCAACCGGGTCGCGGACGAGACCTCCACCGGGGCCGTCGCCGCTCGGACCGCCGCCGCGCACCTGTCGGCCCTCGCCGACGACCTGCGGGGCCTGGTGTCGACCTTCAAGGTCTGACCCGGGGGAACCCCCGGCGACCGCGCGGGCGGCCGCCGGGGGCGACGGGACGAGGGGGTGGGTCAGCCCTCGGCGCGCGCGGTCAGCGTCACGTCGAGCGTCTGCTCCGCGCCGTCGCGCACCACCGTCAGCTGCACGGTGCTGCCCACGGCCTTGCCGCGGATCGTGGCGGTCAGCGACTCGTACCCGTCGATCGTCACCCCGTCCACGGCCGTGATCACGTCGCCGGCGCGCACCCCGGCCGTGGCGGCCGGCGAACCGCTGGTCACGTCGGCGACCTGCGCCCCCTGCCGCGTCACGTCCCCGACGGTGGCCGTCGCGGCCTGCTGGGACATGCTCACGCCCAGCCAGGCGTGCTGCGCCGAACCGGTCGCGATGAGCTGGTCGGCGATCATCTCCACCTCGTTCGAGGGGATCGCGAAGCCCAGGCCGATGCTGCCGGACTGGCTGGAGGACGCCGAGGAGCTCAGCGAGGCGATCGAGGAGTTGATGCCGATCACCTCACCGGAGGAGTTCAGCAGCGCCCCGCCGGAGTTGCCCGGGTTGATCGCCGCGTCCGTCTGGATCGCGTTCGTCGCCGCGGTCTCCCCGGTCGTCTGCTGCTGCTGCATCCCGAACGGGTCCTGCTGCGAGGGGGTGCTCTCCGTCGTCGTCAGCACCGGGCGGTCCAGCGCCGACACGATGCCCGTCGTCGCGCTGCCCGACAGGCCCAGCGGGTTGCCCAGCGCCATCACGGCCTGACCCGCCACGACGTCGTCGGAGTCGGCGAACGTCGCCGCCTTCAGGTCGCTCGGCGGGTCGGTCAGCGCGATGACGGCCAGGTCCGTGGCCGCGTCCGTGCCCTTGATGGTCGCCGCGTACTCGCGGCCGTCCGACAGCGTCACCGTGATCCTCGCCCCGGTGCCCAGCCCCGACACGACGTGGTTGTTCGTCACCACGTACCCGGAGGCGTCGTACACGACGCCCGACCCCTCGGCCTCACCGCCCTGCCCGGTCACCGTCACCGACACCACGCTCGGCGCGACGGCGCTCACCACGGCCTGCCAGTTCACGGTCGTCTCGCTGACGCCCTGGACCGGGGCGCTGCTGGAGGAGGCCGACGACGAGGGCGTGGTCGACGTGTCCTGCCCGAAGGCGCCCACCGCGCCGACCGTCACGACGCTGGCCACCAGCGCGCTCGCGACCGCGATCCCCGCCGACCCCAGCCAGCCGGGCGCGCGGCGCGGACCGCGGCGGCCCCCGCCGCCACCCCCGCCGCCGCGACCGTCGTCGCTCCCACCGGGCGGGGTGGGCCCACCGGGCGTGGCCCACGGGTCGTGGCGGGTGTACCCGGGCTGCCCGTACCCCGGGGCGCCGGGCTGCCCGTACGGGCCGCGGTTCCAGTCCCAGGCCTGCTGGGGCCGGGTCGCGTCCTGGTCACCGGCGCTCCCGCCCTGGTCGCCGCGGGCGGTGGTGGAGACCACCCCGGACGCGGGGTGGCCGAAGCCGTCGTGGACGTCGCGTTCGTCGGGGCCGTTCATCCTTGCTCACCTCTGCGAGTCGGATCGGGAGTGGTCGGGAGGGGTTGCGCCCTCCACCCCTCCATTGACGGACACCCCGCTGCAGGTGCACCCGGAACCGGCTGGAACCTAGCTGTGAAAGTCCGCGCCCGCGTCCTCGTCCTCGTCGTCGTCCTCGTCGGACGGGTCGGCGGGCGGCTCGTCGGCGCGGAACCGGACGCGGAAGGTCGCCCCGCCGCCGGGGGTGGGCAGCACCGAGACGGTGCCGCCGTGCACCTCCACGATCGTGGCGACGATGGCCAGCCCCAGCCCCGACCCGCCGCCGGTCCCGCGCCGGCGCGAGGAGTCGACGCGGTAGAAGCGCTCGAAGACCTTCTCGGCCTGGTCCGGTGCGAGCCCCGGGCCGTGGTCGCGCACCTCCACGACGGCCTCCGGGCCCGACGGACCCTGGACCCGGCCCACCGCCACCTCGACCGGCGTGCCCGCGGGGGTGTGGTGCACCGCGTTGGCCAGCAGGTTCGTCAGGACCTGCCGCAGCCCCGCCTCGTCGGCGAGCACGACCGCCGACGACGGCCCGGACCCCTCGGTCACCCCCACCAGCCGCACCGCGCGGTCGGGGGCCAGCGCCCGGGCGTCGTGCACGGCGTCGGAGGCGACGACGGCCAGGTCGACCGGTTCGCGCCGGGCCGTGCGGGCGCGCTGCGCCTCGTCCAGCCGGGCCAGCGCCAGCAGGTCCTCCACGAGCCGGCCCAGCCGGGTCGACTCGCCCTCGATGCGCCCCATCACGTGCGCGACGTCGTCCGGTTCGCGCACCGCGCCCTGCCGGTACAGCTCGGCGAAACCCCGGATCGCGGCCAGCGGTGTCCGCAGCTCGTGGCTGGCGTCGGCGACGAACCGGCGCATCTGCTCCTCGGAGCGCTGCTGGGCGCGGAACGAGTCCTCGATCCGGCCCAGCATGGAGTTCAGCGCGTTCGACAACCGGCCGATCTCGGTGCCCGGCGCGGCGTCGGGGACCCGGCGCGACAGGTCCCCGCCCGCGATCGCGGACGCCGTGCGCTCGATGTCGTCCAGCGGCCGGAAGCTGCGGCGGATCGCCAGCGCCGCGAAGAAACCCCCCAGGACCAGCACCCCCGCGGCGACCGCGAGGGCGACGGTCCGGAAGTCCGAGAGCGTGCGGGTGGCCCCGGTCAGCGGCAGAGCCACCGCGATGTTCACCGTCTCGGGGCTGCCGGTGACGGTCGCGCTGAACACCAGCACCCGCCACGGGTCGCCGCCGCCGGTGTCGTCGGCGGTGAACACCTGCGGGTGGTCCCGGACGAACTCGGCCGTCAGCGCGGGCAGGTCGGGGGAGTCCTCGCAGCGGCGCTGGACGTCCAGCGCGCACACCCGGCGCGGGTCGGACCCGTCGGCGGCGGAGAACTGCACGTAGTAGTCCGACAGGAACAGCGACTGCGCCGACGGCTGGTTCAGCGCCGGGAAGGCGCTGTAGATCGCCGCCTTCCCCTCCTGCGCCAGCTGGTCGTCGACCTGCTGCTGCAGGTTGCCCTGCAGCAGGTGCAGCGAGACGACGCTCGTGACGCCCATCGCCGCGAGCAGCAGCACCACGACGATGACGAGCAGCCGCGTCCGCAGCGGCAGCCGGGCCTCGACGTCCCGGGCGCGCGAGCGCGCCGCCCGCAACCGGTCCCGCGCTCGGTCCCGGAGCCGGTTCATCCCGCCGTCTGCGGCACGCGCAGGACGTACCCGACCCCGCGCTTGGTGTGGATCAGGGGGTCGAGCCCCTCGGTGTCCAGCTTGCGGCGCAGGTAGGAGATGTACGACTCCACGATCCCCGCCTCGCCGTTGAAGTCGTAGTCCCACACGTGGTCGAGGATCTGCGCCTTCGACAGCACCCGGTTCGGGTTGAGCATGAGGTACCGCAGCAGCTTGAACTCGGTGGGGGACAGCTCCACCTCCCGCCCGGCGCGGCGCACCTCGTGGGAGTCCTCCTCCAGCTCCAGGTCGTGGAACACCAGCCGGCCGGTGTCGGGCCCGGCGACCGCGCCCGTGCGCCGCAGCACGGCGCGGATGCGGGCCACGACCTCCTCCAGGCTGAAGGGCTTCGTCACGTAGTCGTCGCCGCCGACCGTCAGCCCGGCGACCTTGTCGGCCGTGTCGTCGCGCGCGGTGAGGAACAGGACCGGCACCGCCCGGCCGCGCTCGCGCAGCTTGCGCGTCACGGTGAACCCGTCGAGGTCGGGCAGCATCACGTCGAGCACCACGAGGTCGGGCCGGAACTCCTCGGCGAGCTTGAGCGCCTCGGCGCCGTCGGCGGCGGAGGCGACCTCGAAACCGGCGAAGCGCAGGCTGGTGGCCAGCAGCTCGCGGATGCTCGGCTCGTCGTCGACCACGAGCAGTCGGGCTTCGGGGGGCGAGCCTGCGGATCTCACGTCGGCCAGTCTGCCCCGCGAGGCTGGGAGGCGGCTGGGGACGCGCCCGGAGCCGGGCCGGCGGCAGGACGCCCCGTCGCCCCCACCATCGGCGATCAAGGACACGTGTGTCCTTGATCGCGGAGGGGGAGGGGTGCGGTGCGGCGGGGGCGCCGACGGTGCGGGGTGGCAGGATCACCGGGTGCTGAGGACGGTGACCGCGACCCGCTACGTCGCGCCGCTGCGGGAGGGCGGGAGCCTGCCGGGGCTGTGCGAGGCCGACGACTCCGGGACCTACGTCGTGAAGTTCCACGGCGCCGGGCAGGGCCGGCGGGTGCTGGTGGCCGAGGTCCTCGCCGCCCGCCTGGCCGCCGCGCTGGACCTGCGGGTCCCCGAGCTCGTCGTGGCCCGCGTCGACCCCGTCATCGGCCGCGGCGAGCCCGACGAGGAGGTCCAGGACCTGCTGCTGCGCTCGCCCGGAGACAACCTCGGGATGGACTTCCTGCCCGGGGCGCTGTCCTTCGACCCCGCCGTCGACCCGGCCGACCCGGCGTGGGCGGCGCGGGTGCTGTGGTTCGACGGCTTCGTCCTCAACGTCGACCGCTCCTGGCGCAACCCGAACTCGCTGTGGTGGGGCGCGCGGCCCTGGCTCATCGACCACGGCGCCGCGCTGTACTTCCACCACGACTGGGCCCGCGCGGCGAGCAGCACCGACCGGCCGCTGCGGCACGCCGAGGACCACCTCCTGCTGCCGGTGGCCGCGCCCGTCGCCGACGCCGCCGCCGCGTGCGCCGCGGCCCTGACCGACGACGTCCTGCACGCCGCCGTCGCCGACGTCCCCGACGGCTGGCTGGAGGGTGAACCGGGGTTCGCCTCCGCCGACGACGTCCGCGCCGCCTACCTCGACTGGTTCACCGCCCGCCGGGCCGCGACCGGCTGGGTCGCGGACCTGGCCCGCGTCCAGTCCACCCGGGGGGAGGCCCGCCGTGGCTGAGCTGGAGGTCTTCGAGTACGCCGTCGTGCGGGTCGTGCCGCACGTCGAGCGCGCGGAGTTCGTCAACGCCGGGATCGTGCTGTGGTGCCGGGCGCTGGAGCACCTGGCCGCCCGCACCGCCCTCGACGCCGGGCGCGCCCTGGCCCTGGCGCCCGACCTCGACGTCGACGCCGTCGCCCGGCACCTGCGGGCGCTGGAGGACGTGTGCGCCGGCGACCCGCGCGGCGGCGCCCCCACCGGGGAGGCGAAGGGCGCCCGGTTCCGCTGGCTCGTCGCCCCGCGCTCGACGGTCCTGCAGACCTCCCCGGTGCACTGCGGGCTCACGGCCGACCCGGCCGCCGAGCTGGACCGGCTGCTGGTGCGGCTGGTCCGGCCCGGCGGCTGAGACGGGGCCCGTCAGACGCGGCGGACCTGCACGACCGACGGGCGCGGCTGGCCGCTGCCGTCGTAGGGGAACAGCGACATCGGCGTGTCGACGCTGGCCCCCTCCAGCTCACCGGGGTGCTGCACGGCCACGAACACGCTGCCGTCGGCGGTGATGACCGGACCGCAGGTCTCCGCGCCGGTCGGCACCGACAGGAACTGCCGGACCATCCCGCGCTCGGGGCCGTCGACGGTCACCTCGTACAGGCCGTCGTTGCTGCCCAGGGTGTTGCCGTCGGTCGAGATCCACAGGTTGCCGACGGTGTCGAACGCCAGGTTGTCCGGGCAGGAGATCGGCGAGACCAGCGAGCGGTCCACGTCGCCGAAGTACGTCGTGTCGTCGGCCGGGTCACCGCACACCAGCACGAGGTTCCAGGAGAACTCCGTCGCGGCGGCGTCGTCCCCGCGCTCGGTGATCTCGACGACGTGGCCGTCCTTGTTCTCCGGGCGCGGGTTCGCCTCGTCGACGCCCGCGTTGTCCTCGGTGCCGCGGCGGGAGTTGTTCGTGCAGGCGACGTAGACGCGGCCGTTGACCGGGTTGCGCTGCACGTCCTCGGGGCGGTCCATCTTCGTGGCGCCCACCGCGTCGGCCGCCAGCCGGGTGTGCACCAGCACCTCGTCCACCGAGAAACCGGGGACGCGGGAGACCCCGCCGGTCAGCAGCGGGACCCAGCGGCCGGTGCCGTCGTAGCGGCCGTCCTCGGCGCCGTCGCCGGTGAAGACGGCCACGTACAGGTCGCCCTCCTCCAGCAGCGTCAGGTTGTGCGCGCGGTCGCCCTCGCGGTACGCGCGCTTCGAGACGAACTTGTAGACGTAGTCGAAGCGCTCGTCGTCGCCCATGTACGCCACGGCGCGGCCGTCGGCGGCCAGCGAGATCGTGGCGCCCTCGTGCTTGAGGCGGCCCAGCGCGGTGTGCTTGCGCGGCGTCGAGGTCGGGTCGTACGGGTCGACCTCGACGACGTACCCGAAGCGGTTCGGCTCGTTGGGCTCGCGGGTGACGTCGAAGCGGGCGTCGACCAGGTCCCAGCCGCGGCCCTCCCCGCCCATGCCGTAGCGGGCGGCGGCGTCGTCGGCCGGTTCCTCCGGGGCGCGGAAGTACCCGTTGAAGTTCTCCTCGCCCGACAGGACGGTGCCCCACGGGGTCGTCCCGCCGGCGCAGTTGCCGAAGGTGCCCAGCACGGTGCGGCCCTCCGGGTCGGCCCCCGTGCGCACCAGGCGCGAGCCCGCGGCGCGGCCGGTCAGCTCCATCGGGGTGTCGGCGGTGATGCGGCGGTTGTACTCGCTGCCGCGGACGTACGCCCACGGCGAGCCGGCGTCGGCGCGGCGCAGCTCCACGACGGACATGCCGTGCGCGGCCATCGCGATGCGCAGCTGCTCGTCGGTCGGGCCGTCCTGCTCGGCCCAGCCGCGGAACATGAGCTCCTCGTTGGTGTACTCGTTGTTGCACACCAGCAGGGCGCGGTTCGGGTCCCCGGCCAGCGGCAGCACGTCGGTGTAGTCGTTGTTGTAGCCGAACTGCCCGGCCTGCGCCTCGGGCGTCTGGGCGTCGACGTCGAAGTCGGGGGCGCCGGCCACGATCGGGTCGCCCCAGGAGATGACGGTGGTCCAGGCGAAACCGGCGGCGACGTCGAAGGAGTCGCGGTCGCCGGGGACGGGCGCGATCGGGGTGAAGTCGATCTGGTGGCCCGGGGCGAAGGGGGCGGCGAGCAGGTCGACCCCGCCACCGGTGGCGGCCGCCGCGCGCGGGGCCTGCGTCACGGCGCTGCCGGCGACACCCAGACCGACCAGGGCGGCCAGCACGCCGCGCCGGGACACCGCGGCACGCACCACGTCGCCGAAGTAGGCGTTGCCGGTGGTGTTCGCCACCGGCTTCGCGCAGGACGTCGCGCAGCGGTAGTGGCAGGTCATGGCGCTGCGGCGCCCGGCGGGGGAGTAGGGCAGCAGGTCCAGCAGGGGGCGGTCGTCCGTGGCGGTCACGCGATCTCCAGGGGAGGGGAGGGGTGGGCGAGAGCGGGAACCGGTCTCGCCGCGGACGCTAGGGAAGGGCGCACCCCCTTCCGGTGACCTGCGGGTGCCCTGCCGGTGAACAGCTGTGGAGCGCTTGCGAGCACGGTGAGCCTCACCTGAGTGCGTCCGGTGCGCCCGGCGCCGCCGCGTGCGGCAGCATGCGGGGATGAGCGACCTCGCCGGCGACCTGGCCCCGGACAACCCCTTCGCCGCCCCCAGCGACCTGCCGTTCGCGGTGCCGCCGTTCGACCGGGTCCGCGCCGAGCACTACGCCCCCGCCTTCGAGGCGGGGATGGCCCGCCACCTCGCCGAGGTCGACGCGCTGCTGGCCGCCGACCTGACCCCCGCGCGGTTCCTCGACGCGCTGGAGTCCGCGGGGCAGCTGCTCGGGCGCGCCGAGGCGGTGTTCCACAACCTCGTCGGCACCGACGCCGACGACGCGCTGCGCGCCGTGCAGGCCGAGTACGCCCCGCGCCTGTCCGCCCACCACGACGCCGTCCGCCTCGACCCGCGCCTGGTCCAGCGCATCCGGGAACTGCACGAGGACCCCGGCCTCGACCTCGACCCCGAGCAGCGCCGCCTCGTCGCCGAGCGCCACCGCGACGCCGTCCGCTCCGGGGCCCTGCTCGACGAGGCCGCCGCCGCGCGGCTGCGGGAGCTGAACGACGAGCTGGCCCGGCTCACCACCCGGTTCGACGTCGACCTGCTCGCCGACACCAACGCCCTCGCCGTCCACGTCACCGACGCCGACGACCTGGAGGGGCTGAGCGCGGCCGAGCTCGCGCGGGCCGCGGCCGCGGCGGGCGAGCGCGGCGGGTACCTGCTCCCGCTCGTCCTGCCCACCGGCCAGCCCGTGCTGGAGACGTTGCACCGCAGACGGACCCGGCAGCGGGTCCACGAGGCGTCGGTGGTGCGCGGCGGTCGCGGCGGGGAGCACGACACCCGCCCGGTCCTGCTGCGGATCGCGGCGCTGCGCGCCGAGCGGGCCGCGCTGCTCGGCCACCCCGACCACGCCTCCTGGGTGATCGCCGACGAGACCGCCGGTGACGTCGAGGCCGCCGCCGCGATGCTGCGCCGCCTCGCGCCCGCCGCCGTCGCCAACGCCCGCCGCGAGGAGGCCGAGCTCACCGGGCTGCTGCACGCCGACGGTTTCGACGGGCCCCTGGAACCGTGGGACTGGGCGTACTACGCCGAGCGGCTGCGCCGGGAGCGGTTCGCCGTCGACGCCGAGGCCCTCAAACCGTGGTTCGAGCTCGAACGGGTCCTCGTGGACGGCGTGTTCGCGACCGCGACCGCGCTGTACGGCCTGACGTTCACCGAGCGCACCGACGTCCCGGTGTTCTCCGCCGACGTCCGCGCGTTCGAGGTGGCCGACGAGTCCGGGCCGGTCGGCCTGTACCTGTTCGACCCCTACGCCCGGGAGTCCAAGCGCGGCGGGGCGTGGATGAGCTCGTTCGTGGAGCAGTCCCGGCTCCTGGGCGCCCGGCCCGTCGTCGTGAACTGCCTCAACGTCCCGAGGCCCGCCGCGGGGGACCCGGCGCTGCTGACCGTCGACGAGGTGGAGACGCTGTTCCACGAGTTCGGCCACACCCTGCACGGGCTGCTGTCCGACGTGCGCTTCCCGCGGTTCTCCGGCACGAACGTCCCCCGCGACTTCGTGGAGTTCCCCTCCCAGGTCAACGAGTTCTGGGGTTTCGAGCCGGAGGTGCTGGCCCGCTACGCCCGCCACGTCGAGACCGGGGAACCGCTGCCCGACGGTGCCGTGGAGGGGTTGCGCGCGGCCCGCCGGTACGGGCAGGGGTTCTCCACCACCGAGTACCTGGCCGCCGCGCTGCTGGACCAGGCCTGGCACCGGCTGGGTCCCGGCGCCCTCGACGGTTCGGAGCCGGACGACGTGCAGCGGTTCGAGGCCGCCGCGCTGGCCGAGGCCGGCGTCGCGCTGGACACGGTGCCGCCGCGCTACCGCAGCACCTACTTCCACCACGTCTTCGGCGGCGGGTACGCGGCGGCCTACTACTCCTACGTGTGGAGCGAGGTCCTCGACGCCGACACCGTGGAGTGGTTCGCCGAGAACGGCGGGCTGCGCCGGGAGAACGGCGAGCACTTCCGCCGCACCGTCCTGGCCCGCGGCGGCAGCGTCGACCCGCTGGAGGCGTACCGGGAGTTCCGGGGCCGCGACGCCGACCTCGCGCCGCTGCTGCGGCGGCGCGGCCTCGACGGCGCCTGAGCCCCGGAACCCCCTCCGGTCAGGAGGCCGGACCCTCCGGGTCCTCGACCCCCTTGCCGTTGCCCTGCGTCAGCACGTCCCGGCCGGCCCCGCCGAACAGCCGGTCGGGACCGTTGCCGCCGTCGAGGACGTCGTCCCCGGCCCCGCCGAGCAGGACGTCCGACCCGTTGCCGCCCCAGACCCGGTCGTCCCCGTCACCGCCGCAGACCACGTCGTCGCCGTTGCCGCCGGTGATGACGTCGTTCCCGCCGAGCCCGACGATGACGTCGGCCTTGTTGGTGCCCTTCAGGACGTCGTCGCCGGGGGTGCCGACGACGGTCGGGGTCAGGCCCTGGCAGGTCGGCGAGGCCGGGGCCTGCAGGTCCAGCCCGAGGACCAGCGGGTCGTGGTCGCTGGAGCGGTAGGGGTCCGCCGCGTACAGCGCCGGGTCACCGGTGTACTGGTACGCGGACGACTCCACCGAGTTCACGTTCCAGTGGGTGACGCCGGTGACCTTCGCCGTCAGCTCCGCGCTGGCCAGCGCGTGGTCCAGCGAACCGGACAGCGCGTCGAAGACGTAGCTGTACCGGCCCTCGTCGAACTCCGACCCCAGGTCGACCAGGCCCGCGGTGGTGCGCAGGGTCTCGATCGGGTCCTCGCGCGTGTAGGCGTTGAAGTCGCCGAGGGCCACCACGTCGGCGTCACCGGTGCTCTCGCGCAGCCCGGCGACGAACCCCGCCAGCGACTGCGCCTGCCGCACCCGGTCGCCGTTGAAGGACCCCTGCCCGGTGTCGGCGTTGTCGCCGGTACCGGTGCCGCCCTTGGACTTGAAGTGGTTGGCCACGACCGTGAACGCGTCGCCGTCGGCGGTGAACGTCTGAGCGATCGGCTCCCGGGCGTTGGACCACACGCTCTCGTCGACCAGGCCGACGGGCTCACCGGCCGGCTGCACGACGCCCGGCTTGTAGATGATCGCGTTGCGGATGACGTCGCGGTCCACCGCGTACAGCTCGTCCGGCATCGGCACGTACGCCCACTCCTGCGACCCGGCCGCGGCGTTCAGCCGCTGCACCAGGTCCGCCAGCGCGGTGTCCGCGTTGCCGGGGGTCAGGCCGGTGGAGTCGGTGTCCTCGATCTCCATGAGGGTCACCACGTCCGCGCCCAGCGCGCGGATCGCCGGGACGATCTTCCCGGCCTGCGCGTCCAGCTGCGCCTGGTCCGCCGCCCCGCGCCCGGGTTCGCCGAACGTCAGGAAGTAGTTCAGGACGTTGAACGCCCCGACCTGCACGTCCCCGCCGACCGCCCCGAGAGCCTGCGGGCGGGTGTCCTGCGCGGCGAAGACGCCGTCGGCGCTGCCGTCGGCCGGCTGCAACCGCCACGCGTCGAAGCCGTAGCCGAGCACCAGCGGCTCGGTGAAGGTCAGCTCGTCGCCGACCCGCACCGGCGTCGTCGGGCTCAGGTACGGGCGGGTCGTCACGGAGACGCGGGCGCTGTTCGCGTCGTCCAGGACCACGCCGCGCAGCGCGTTCTGCGCGGCGACCGCCTCCGCGCCGGCGCCGGGACGGGCCAGCTCGGTGGGCTGCACGAGGACCCCGCCCTCGGACAGGGTCAGCTCCCCGTAGGTCGTCAGGTCGTAGACCTCGCTGACCGTGAGGCGGTCGGCGGGAGCCACGCGCATCCCCTCCAGGCGCTCGCGGGCGGCGTCGTCGGCGGGCAGGTCCAGCGCGGCGGGCTCCGGCAGGTCCGCCGCGGTGCCCTCGGCGACGACCGTCACGCCGGAGGCGCGGACCTGCGTCTGCCCGAAGCCCTCCTCGGCCCGCCCGGTGACGGTGACCGTGTCGCCGAGGTCCACGGGGGCGGTGCTGGACACGAAGACGCCGTCGGAGGTCGCGGGGTCGCCGTCGCCGTCGCGGTCCTGCACGGAGAACCCGGACAGGCCCGGGGTGTCGCCGACGACGACGCCGGTGACGGTGACCTGCCGGCCCTCCAACGGGGTCGTCGCACCGGTGCCCTGCACGGCGCCGATCTCGACGGGTGCCGGGGGCTGCGGGTCGGGGTCGCCGGGGGCGGCGGTGTTCAGCGCGCCGCGGGTCGCCGGAGCGGGCCGGGACCACACCAGGGCGCCGGAGGCGTCCACGCTGCGCTGCAACGACTGCCCGGCGGGCGTGGTGCCGGACTCGGCGACGCCGACGTCGGTGCTGGTGAGGCCGTCGGCCGGTCCGCCGACCGCGGTGAGGACGCCCTCGTAGCTGAGCAGCTCCAGCACCGCGCCGTCGGCGGCGACGAGGGCCACGGCGTCCGGGGCGCCGTTCTGCAGCCCGTCCACGGGGAACTCCACCACCACGACCGCGGGCGCGTCGGCCGGGGCGGTGACCTCCGGGACGGCCGTGGTGCCGTAGGGCGCGCCGCCGTTGCCGTTGTAGCGCACCACCGACAGCCCCGCGGAGCTGGTGCCCGCGGGCAGCTGCACCTCCACGAACTCCCCGGTGTCGGTGCCGGCGTTGTCGTAGTGGATCTCGGAGACGAACGGGGTGGTGGGCTCGGCGGCGGAGACCGGGCCCGCGGCGATCACGGGCAGGCCCAGCGCCGTCAGCGAGACGGCGGCGGCACCGACGGCGGCGCGCCGGGCGCGGGAGCCTCGGCAGCCGGGGTGGGGGAACATGCGGGTCCTTCCGAGGTGGGTCACGGACAGTCGCACGCTAGGTGCGACGTGTGACACGACCGTGACCGCGAGGTGAACCGGAATCCGGTACGGCCTCCCGCCGTTGGCGAGCAGACGTGAAGACCATCGTCTACTCCCAGACCGGCCCCAGCTCCGTCCTGCGCCTGGAGGACCGCCCGCTGCCCGAACCCGGCGCCGGGGAGGTGCGCGTGCGCGTCGTCGTCTCCGGGGTCAACCCCACCGACTGGAAGTCCCGCAGCGGCGCCACCGGCGCCCTCCCCGCTGCCGAGGCCACGCCCAACCAGGACGGCGCCGGGATCGTCGACGCCGTCGGCCCCGGGGTCGACGACCTCGCCGTCGGGGACCGGGTGTGGACGTGCATGGCCGCGCAGGGCCGCCCCACCGGTACCGCGCAGGAGTGCACCGTCCTGCCCCGGGAACGGGTGACGCCGCTGCCCGACGGGGTCTCCTTCGACGTCGGCGCCTCCCTCGGCGTGCCCGCCGTCACCGCCCACCGCGCCCTCACCGTCGCCGAGGACGGCCCCCGCCGGCTCGCCCCCGGCGCCCTGGACGGGCGCACCGTCCTCGTCGCCGGCGGCGCCGGGGCCGTCGGCCACGCCGCGATCCAGCTCGCCCGCTGGGCCGGCGCCACCGTCATCGCCACCGTCTCGGGCCCGGAGAAGGCCCGGCTGGCCACCGCCGCCGGCGCCCACCACGTCGTCAACTACCGCGAACCCGACCCCGCCCCGGCGATCCGCGCGATCGCCCCCGACGGCGTCGACCTCGTCGTCGAGGTCGCCCTCGGGCAGAACCTCGCGCTCGACCAGGCCGTGATCCGCCCGCGCGCCTCCATCGCCAGCTACGCCGACGACGGCGGCGGCGAAGCCCGCCTCGACGTCCGGGCCAACATGGTCCTCAACACCCGGCTGCAGTTCATCCTCATGTACACGATGGGCGAGCAGGCGCTGCGCGCCGCGGCCGAGGACGTCACCGCCGCCCTGCGCGACGGGGCGCTGCCCGTGGGGGAGGAGCACGGCCTGCCGCTGCACCGCTTCACCCTCGCCGAGACCGCCGCCGCCCACGACGCCGTCGAGGGCGGCGTCGTCGGCAAGGTGCTCATCGACGTCGCCGCCCCGGGCTCCGTCCCCGCCTGAGCCCCGGCGGGGCTTCAGGCTGACCCGGGACGTGCCGAAAGCTCCTCGGAGCACGGGCCGGGCACGTCACCGGCACTCGATCCGAGCAGGGCGGAGGCCCCTGGTGACCATCGGCAGCAGCTCCACGACCAGCACGCCCGCGGTGGGTCCGCCCCTCGTCATCGCCCACCGCGGGTACTCCGCCGTGGCCCCGGAGAACACCCTCGCCGCGTTCGAGGCGGCCCTGCGCTGCGGCGCGCACATGGTCGAGACCGACCTGCACTCCGCCGCCGACGGCTCCGCGGTCCTCATCCACGACGCCGAGGTCGACGCCACCACCGGTGGCAGCGGCCTGGTCGCCGACCTCGGCCCCGCCGAGCTCACCCGCCTCGACGCCGGTTCGTGGTTCTCCCCCGCCTACCGCGGCCAGCGCGTCCCGCTGCTGGTGGACCTGCTGGACCTGCTCACCGAGCACCCCGGTGCCCAGCTGCTGCTGGAGCTGAAGGGCGTCTGGGGCCGCGCGGAGGTCGAGGGGGTGCTGCGGGACCTGCGCCGCACCGGCGCCCTGGACCAGGTCGTGCTGCAGAGCTTCGAGGTGGGCACGCTGACCGCCGTGCAACGGCTGGCCCCGGGCGTGCGCCGCGCCGTGCTGCTCGAGGAGCTCGACGACGACGCCCTCGCCCAGGGCCGCGCCCTGCGTCGCGACCTCGGCGTCGTCGCCTGCAACCCCTCCGTGGCCGCCCTGGCGGCGCGGCCCGCCGCGGTCGCCGAGCTGCACGCGGCCGGGCTGCAGGTGTGGCCCTGGACCGTGGACGAGGCCCCGCTGTGGCGGGTGCTGGTCGAGGCCGGCGTCGACGGCGTCATCACCAACCGCCCCGACGGCCTCCTCGGCTGGCTCGAGGCGCGCGAGGACGCGCGTCCCGAGCCCGCCGACCTCCTGCTGGCCGCCCTCGCCCAGCGCGGGCGCTCCGAGCCGGGCCCCGCGGCGGCGCCGCAGCGCGTGGCCGCGCGCTGAACGCAGGGCCCGCGCCGCGCGTCCCGCCTCAGTTCCCCGGCAGGACCCCGTCGGCGTCCGGGACGCCGCCGTCGATGTCGTCGGCGTCCACGATCCGGTACGCGTACCCCTGCTCGGCCAGGAACCGCTGCCGGTGCGCGGCGAAGTCCTGGTCCTTGGTGTCCCGGGAGACGACCGTGTAGAACCGCGCCGCCCCGTGGTCGCCCTTGGGGCGCAGCACCCGGCCCAGCCGCTGGGCCTCCTCCTGGCGGGACCCGAACGAGCCCGACACCTGGATCGCGACCTTCGCCTCGGGCAGGTCGATGGAGAAGTTCGCGACCTTGCTCACCACCAAGGTGCTGATCTCCCCGTGCCGGAACGCGTCGAACAGCCGCTGACGCTCCTTCACCGACGTCTCGCCCTTGATGACCGGCGCGTCCAGCCGCGCGGCGAGGTCGTCGAGCTGGTCGATGTACTGCCCGATGACCAGCGTCGGCTGCCCCGCGTGCTGGGCCACCAGCTTCTCCACCACCCGCGACTTCTCCGGCGACGTCGAGCACAACCGGTACCGCTCGTCGTCCTCGGCCGTGGCGTACGCCAGGCGCTCGGAGTCCGGCAGCGTCACCCGCACCTCCACGCAGTCCGCGGGCGCGATGTAGCCCTGCGCCTCGATGTCCTTCCACGGCGCGTCGTACCGCTTGGGGCCGATGAGGGAGAACACGTCGCCCTCGCGGCCGTCCTCGCGCACCAGCGTCGCCGTGAGCCCCAGCCGGCGGCGGGCCTGCAGGTCGGCGGTCATCCGGAAGATCGGCGCCGGCAGCAGGTGCACCTCGTCGTAGACGATGAGGCCCCAGTCGCGGGCGTCGAACAGCTCCAGGTGCGGGTAGACGCCCTTCCGCTTCGTCGTCACCACCTGGTACGTCGCGATCGTCACCGGGCGGATCTCCTTGCGGGCCCCGGAGTACTCACCGATCTCGTCCTCGGTCAGCGACGTCCGCTTGATCAGCTCGTCGCGCCACTGCCGGGCCGAGACGGTGTTCGTCACGAGGATGAGCGTGGTCGCGCGGGCCCGCGCCATCGCCGCGGCCCCGACGACCGTCTTGCCCGCCCCGCACGGCAGCACGACCACACCCGACCCGCCGTGCCAGAAACCCTGCACGGCCTCGTCCTGGTAGGGCCGCAGCGTCCAGCCGTCCTGCGCGAGGTCGATGGGGTGCGCCTCGCCGTCGACGTACCCGGCGAGGTCCTCCGCGGGCCAGCCGAGCTTGAGCAGGACCTGCTTGAGGTTGCCGCGCTCGCTGGGGTGCACCACGACGGTGTCCGGGGTGATCCGCTCACCCAGCAGCGGCGCGACCTTCTTGCTGCGCAGCACCTCCTCGAGCACCGGCGCGTCGAGGGCGTGCAGCAGCAGACCGCGCTCCTCGTCCTTGACCAGCTGCAGGCGGCCGTAGCGGGCCATCGTCTCGGCCACGTCGACCAGCAGCGCGTGCGGCACCGAGTAGCGGGAGAACTCCAGCAGGGTGTCCACCACCTGCTCGGCGTCGTGCCCGGCCGCGCGGGCGTTCCACAGCCCCAGCGGCGTCAGCCGGTAGGTGTGCACGTGCTCCGGAGCGCGCTCGAGCTCGGCGAACGGCGCGATCGCCGCCCGGCACGCGCCCGCCCGCGGGTGGTCGACCTCCAGGAGCAGGGTCTTGTCGCTCTGGACGATGAGGGGTCCGTCGGTCACCTGAGGTCCAACCCCGCGCGGGCGCGTCTGCTTCCGGTCATCGGCCGAACAGGACGTTCACCGAGTTGGTGTCGAAGGTCGAGGTCTCGTCCCAGCCGCCGCCGATCCCGATGAGGATGAACAGCACGAAGAACAGCACCACCAGGACGGACAGCCCCAGGTTGACCCAGGCGCAGATCTTCCCGGCCAGGATGAACCCCAGGCCCCGCTTGGCGCCCTGGGAGGCGAGGACCTCGCGGCGGGCCCCGGGGGCCAGCGCCAGCGCGACGATCGAGGCGATCCACCCCAGGAAGGTGAAGGACAGCAGCAGACCGCCGACGGCCGTCCAGCACACGGCGTGCGCCATGCCGGTCACGGGGGGCTGGCCGTACCCGTACTGCTGGTCGGGGTAGGGCTGGTTGCCGTACTGCTGGTTGGCGTAGGGCTGGTTGGCGTAGGGCTGGTTCGCGTACTGCTGGTCGCCGTACTGCTGGTTCGCGTACTGCTGGTCGCCGTACTGCGAGCTCCCGTACGGGGGGTTCGCGTAGGGCTGGTTCCCGTACTGCTGGCCGGGGTACGGCTGGTCGGCGGGGGACTGCTCCCCGTACCGCGGCAGGCTCTCGGTCGGCCCCGCCGCGTGCGAACCGGCCGGCGCGTCGGGCGACCCGCCGGCGCGGTACGGGTCGTGCGCGTCACCCGCGGGCGTCCCGCCCGGACCGGCATAGGGGTCCGGCGTCGGCTCGGCGTCCGGCTTCTCCCACCAGGACCGCTGTCCGTCGCCCTGCCCGTTGTCGCTCATGGTGGCCGTGCTCGCAATCGTCGTGAGTCGTCGGAGGTCGTGACCTGCTCCCCTCGACGCTAGCCCACGGTCCCGACGCGGGCCTCCCGCTGCTCACCCGGCTGCTCAGCCGGCGTCGACCACCCCGGTGACGCGGTGCACCGAGAACGACCGGACGGTGCGCTCGGCGTGGTCGAAGGCCGTGATGCGCCCGCCGTCGACCCCCAGCGGGTCCACGAGGAACCTCCCCGCCGCCCCGGTCGCGTCGACGTACCCGATCCACACCGGCCGGCGGCGCCCCACGGCCTCGCGCAGCACCGACAGCGACGTCGAGGGGTCCATCGTCGGCAGCGCCGGCGCGTCCTTCTGCCGGTCCCGCCGGCGCTCCCGCTCGGCGAGGTCGTCGTCGCCGCCGCGCACGGTCTGGACCGCCGCCGCGACCAGCGAGGGCCCCGGGGCCGGCGGCTCACCGGTCACCGGCCGGGGCGCCGGGCGCGGCGTCGTGCGGTGCGCGGTGGGGCGCCGCACCAGCAGCTCCCCGGCCGGGCCCTCCGCCGCCGGGGCGGCCCCGACCTCCCGCAGCACCGCCAGCACCTCGTCCGGCTCGGCCGCGCTCGCCAGCACCGTCGGGGCCAGCGAGCGCAGACCCAGTGCGGCGCACCGCTTGTCGGCCACCAGCTCGGCGAGCAGGGCCGGGTCCTCGGCCCGCACGTACGCCCCCGCCCGGCCCACCCGGACCCGGCCGTGACGGCGGGCCACGTCCCGGACGAGGTACTCCAGCGGCTGCGGGACGCCCGTGGTCGACAGCTCCGCGAGGAACGCCAGGGCCTCGTCGGCGGTCAGCCCCTCGTCCAGCCCCCGGCGCACCGTCGCGGGGTCGAAGCGGTACACCGTCGCCCCGCCGCGGCTCTCCACCCGGGCCAGCGACTCCAGCCGCCGCGCCGCGGCGGCCTCCAGCGGCCCGGGCGCCACGGCCGTCAGGTCGGCCTGCAGCAGCACCTCCCGCACCGGGGTGGGCAGCGTCGCGGCGAGCGCGGCCAGCGCGGCGTCCTCGTCCCCGGCCAGCAGCGCCCGCCCCGCGGGCGTCAGCGCCCCGGCGCCCAGCACCCCCAGCCACGACGCGTCCCGCACCGTCCAGCCGACGAGGTCGTCGCGCAACCGGCTCGCGCGCCGGGGCGCCGCCCACCGCAGTCGGGCGGCCAGGTCGGGCACGGGCGCCGCGGCGTGCTCGGGCAGCTGCGCCAGCTCGGCCAGCACGGCGTGCCGGACCGCGGGCGCCGAGGCGCGGTCCAGGTCCGGGCCCAGGGCGTTGCGGGCGGAGTCCTTCGCGTCGCGGGACCCGACCATCGCCGGCACCCGCGTCGAGGGCAGCCACGCCGTGACCAGCGTCAGCCACCGCTCGGGCAGGTCCGCCTCCAGCCAGGTGTCGAACGCGGGCGTGGGCAGCCAGCGGGGTTCGACCTCGCCGTCGTCGGCGACCAGCCCGGCCACCCAGGCGGTCTCCACGACCAGGGCCGCGGTGGCCTCGTCGACCTCCAGGGCCGCCGCCGTGCGCCGCAGGTCGCGCACCCCCAGCCCGCCGGCGCGCAGCACCGCCGGACCGGCCTGCCCCCACGACCGGCCGAGCTCGGCGACCAGCCGGCACGCCTCGGCGGCGGCCTCGGCGGCGGCGCCCAGCACCCGCGCCGCGGGCAGCTCGGTCACCGGCAGCGCCGGGGGCACCCGGTCGGCCGTGCGGTGGACCCGGCCCCCGCGCAGCGCCAGGCCGACCTCGCGGGGCAGCACGACCGTGCCCGGCCCGGACACCGCGAGCAGCCCGCGGGAGAGCAGCCAGTCGACCGGTCCGGCGGCCGAGGCGGCCCGCACCTGCCGGTCGGCGCGCTCCACGGCGCCCGTCGGCGGCCCCCACGTCAGCTTCTCCAGCACCGCCCGGACCCCCTCGGGGGCGGTGACCAGCAGGTCCTGCACGGTCGCGGGGACCGCCAGGTGCGCGGTCAGCCGGCGCAGCGCGACCTCGGGGTCGTGGCTGACCTCCAGCCCCAGGTCCTCCAGCAGCTCGGCCAGCCGCTGCGGGGAGCGGCGCCCCAGCGCGTCGGCCAGCGTCGGGCCCAGCCCGGCCGGGTGCGGGCCCAGCAGCTCCCGCACCGCCGCCACCAGCCGCACCCGGCGGTCCGGGCCCCACACCAGCGCCCGCCGGCGCAGGTCGGCCACCACGTCGCCGGCGCGCGCGCCCCACGCCTTCGAGACGGCGGTGACGCTCGTCGGGTCCGGCAGCACGGCCAGGACCTCGGCGACCTGCACGGTGGGGGTGTCGAGCCGTTCCAGCGCGCGCTGGGTGCTGGCCCGCGTCGTCGCGCGCGTGGCCAGGGCCGTGGAGGAGGTCGGCAGCGGGGACGCGAGGTCGGGCCGCGCGGCGAACAGGGCCTGCAGGTCCTCGTCCGTGCGGGCGCGCAGGTCCTCGGCGAGCGTGCGCGGAGCTGGGGCCGTGGGCATCGCAGCGAGCTTAGTGTCGGAGCCCGGCCCTACCGTCCCGGCATGACCACCGACGAGGGGCTGTCCGCCGAACGACGCGAGTTCCTGTCCGCGCTGAGCAAGCACCGCCGGCTGTTCACCGCGACCCTGACCGGTCTGACCGACGAGCAGGCCGCCGCCCGCACCACCGTCAGCGAGCTCTGCCTGGGCGGGCTCGTGAAGCACGTCGGCCAGACCGAGGCGCAGTGGGCGGCGTTCGCCCGCGAGGGCGCCGCGGCCTTCCCCTCCTTCGAGGACGTCGACTGGCAGGCCCGCGCCGACTCCTTCCGGCTGCTGCCGGGGGAGACCGTCGCCGGGGTGCTCGCCGACCACGCCGCCGTCGCGGCCCGCACCGACGACCTCGTCCGCACCCTCGACCTCGACCTGGCCCACGAGCTGCCGCGGGCGCCCTGGTTCGAGCGGGAGCGGTGGAGCGTCCGGCGGGTCCTGCTGCACCTGGTCGCCGAGATCGCCCAGCACGCCGGGCACGCCGACCTGCTGCGCGAGGCGATCGACGGCCGCAAGTCGATGGGGTGAGCATGACGTCCTCGGGTGTCGAGGTGATCACCGGACCGCGTCGGGCGGGGCGGTGCAGCGCAGCGAGTACCGCCAGAACAGGTGCCGTCGCAGGACGGCTCCCGGCGTCTGCCTGCGGGCGACCTCGCGGATCTCGCGCAGGGTCGTGGTGGTGGGCGTGGTGGGTGCGGTCATGGCGACGGGTCGTCGAGCCGAGCCCCGCTGGAGGGTCTTGACCGTGCCCACGACGAGGTTGGCGGGGACGGCCGCGGCGCTGAGCAGGTGGTCGGAGGGCGTCTCCTCGCGGTAGACGCCGAGGACGAGCAGGGTGCCGCCGGGGGCGAGCAGGTCCCGCAGCCGGGCCAGGGCCGGCTCGAAGGGGACGTGGTGCAGGACCGTCAGTGCGGTGATGACGTCGTACCCGCCGGGCAGGTCGGCGGTCAGCAGGTCCTGGCAGCGGAAGTCGACGTCGGCGCGCCCGCGCGAGAGGCGCCGGGCGACCTCGATGCCGGCGGGGTCGATGTCCAGGCCCGTGACGTGCCCGGCGCGCCGGGACAGCCGGCGGACCAGGTCGCCGGTGCCGCAGCCGACGTCCAGGGCGGTGTGGACGTGGGCGGGCAGGTGCCGTTCGATCCAGCCGTGGTGGTGTGCGTTGTGGTCCCACGGGTACCGGCGGTTCCACTCGTCGCACCAGGCCAGTGCCCGCCGAACGGGCACCGACACCGCCGCGTCGAGCTTCCCGCGCACCGTCTCGCCCGGGACCGCCGAGCAGCGGGGGCGTTCGCGAGCGAGGTCGGCGGGGCGCCCGGGTGGCCCGCCGGCGCGCGGAGTCGTCAGTTCGCGCTCGGCGTGGAGCGTCGGCGCGCGCGCACCGTGCCGATCACCGCGCAGAGCAGCGCCAGCACACCGCCGCCCGCCGCCCCGACGGCCAGGCCCGAGCCGAAGGCGCCCGACGGGGCGGCCTGCACGACACCGGCCAGGAAGGCGAGCACGAGCACCCCGTACGGCACCAGGCGCCGCGCCCGGGACCATCGGGGATCGTCGGGGCGAACCCCCAGGCGGGTGGCGTGCGCCAGGGCGAAGCCGGAGGCGACGACCGTCACGGCGAAGGTGGTCAGGGCGTACGGCAGTGCCGTGCGGCCGCCGATCCAGACCATGGCGGTGGCGGCCGCGGTGCCCAGCCACAGCGCGACCTGCAGGCCGACGGCCGAGGCCTCGTTCCACACGTCGCGCTGGCGTTCCTCGCGGTGGAAGGGGTTGGTGAGGTCGCCGACGCCTTCGGTCAGGCGCAGGAACGGGCCGTCCTGCTCGCGCAGCTGCTCGTGCGCTTCGTCGTGCTGGTTCACCGTCGGACCTCCGTGGCGGGGTGGCTGTCGGGGTGGTCGGGTGCGCCGGCTGTGCCGAAGAGGTCCTCGACGCTGCGTCCGAGCCGGCGGGCGATGGCCAGGGCGAGGTACACCGAAGGGGCGTAGTTGCCGGCTTCGACGGCGACCACCGTCTGGCGGGTGACCTCGACCGCTTCGGCGAGCTCGGCCTGCGTCATCCGCAGCGCGGTGCGGGCGTCGCGGACGCTGTTGCTGCGCCCTCGCGCTGAGGACCTGGCCACGGGACGAGTGTCAAGGCTACTGGACACGATGTCAAGGGAACTGGACATCTTCCGCTCGCGCTCCGCCGTGACCTCGGTGTCCTGCGACCCGACGGCGGGTCAGGCCCCCGGCGCCTGCCGGGGGAACCCGAACAGGTCGAACAGGCGGGTGTCCAGGAACGAGGTGATGCGGGCGATCCTCCCGTCGGCCAGTTCCAGGGCCTGGATCGCGAACGGCACCAGCTCGCCGTGCTCGCCCACGGGCTTGTAGTGCGCGTAGGCGGGGGAGCCGTTCATCGTCACCGGCACCAGCTTCGAGCCGCGGCACTGGTGACCGGGGCCGACCATCCACGCGGCGATGTCGTCGGCCCCGGCCAGCCACAGCTCGAACGGCGGCATGTTCTGGGTGACGTCGGCGGCCAGCAGCTTCACGAACGCGTCGATGTCGTACGCCTCGAAGGCGCGGACGTACTCCTCCAGCAGGGCGCGGTGGCCGTCGTCGAGGGGTTCGGTGCGCTCGACGTCGGGTCGTTCGGCCAGCGTCGCGCGGGCCCGCTGCAGGGCGCTGTTCACCGACGCCGTCGTGGTGTCGAGCAGTTTCGCGACCTCCTCGGCCCGCCAGCGCAGCACGTCGCGCAGGATGAGCACCGAGCGCTGCCGCGGGGGCAGGTGCTGCAGCGCGGCGACGAACGCCAGCCGGATCGACTCGCGGGCGACCGCGATGTCGGCCGGGTCGCCGGCGTCGGGCAGGACCCGCTCGTCGACCATCGGCTCCAGCCAGGTGTCCTCGGGCCGGCTGCGGGCCAGCGACGCCTCGACCGGTTCCCACGCCGTGGCGGACAGGTCCATCGGGCGGGCCCGCTTCTTGCGGCCCTCGATCATCGTCAGGCACACGTTGGTGGCGATGCGGTACAGCCAGGACCGCAGCCCCGACCGTCCCTCGAAGCCGTCGATGCTGCGCCAGGCCCGCACCAGCGTGTCCTGGACGGCGTCCTCGGCGTCGAACGCCGAGCCCAGCATCCGGTAGCAGTACCCGGTCAGCTCCGCCCGGTGGGCGGCCAGTTCCGGTTCGAGCTCGTCGTGGGTGAAGGTCCGGGGAGTCGCCGGACCGCTGGTCGCCGTGCCGGAGGTCGTCACAGGCACAGCACAGCACAGAGCACCGACACGACGGGAGTACCCGCGGGTGCCTGGTTGGATGGCCCCCCGTGCCGCTGATCGAGATCCCCCTGCTGCTGCTGGCCGGTGTGCTGACCGGCCTGGTCGGCGCGACCGCCGGGCTGGCCTCCCTGGTGTCGTACCCGGCGCTGCTGCTGACGGGGTTGTCGCCGCTGGCCGCCAACGTCACCAACACCGTCGCGCTGCTGGGGGTGACGGCGGGCACGGCCGCCGGGTCGCGCCCGGAGCTGCGCGGGCAGGGGGCGCGGCTGCGGCGGCTGCTGCCGATCGCCGCGGCCGGCGGTGCCGTGGGGTGCCTGCTGCTGCTGGCGCTGCCGCCGGGGGCGTTCGAGCTCGTCGTCCCGTTCCTGGTCGCGGGGGCGTCGGTGACGCTGCTGCTGCAACCGCGCGTCAAGCAGCTGCAGCCGGGCCGGTACTCCCCGCGCAACCCCCTCGTGCTGGCCGCGATCTTCGCCGTCGGCGTGTACGGCGGGTACTTCGGCGCGGCCGCGGGCGTCCTCATGCTGGCGCTCACCGAGGTCCTGCACGCCCAGCCCCTGGCTCGCAACAACGCGCTGAAGAACATGCTGACGGGGGCCGCGAACACGGTCGCCGCCGTGGGGTTCGCGGCGTTCGGGCCCGTGGACTGGTGGGCCGCGCTGGCCCTGGGGGCCGGGTGCGTCGCCGGGGGCCGGGTCGGGCCGCCGATCGTGCGCCGCGTCGACCCGCGCGTCCTGCGCGTCGTCGTCGCGGTCGCCGGGTTCGCGCTGGCGGTGCGGTTGTTCCTGGCGCGCTGACCCTCAGCGCGGTCCGGGGCGGACGGCGTCGCCGGCGCCGCGGGGCAGCCGCAGGACCTCCGCGACGCCGAGCACCCCGGCGACGGCCATCGCGACCAGCGCCGCGCGGTAGGCGAACGCGGGGTCACCGTCCGGGGCGAACCGGCCGGCCCAGCGGACCAGCAGCGCCGCGAGCGCGACCCCCAGGCCCGTCGCGAGCTGCGTGGTGATGGAGGCGACGGCGTTCGCCGGGGCCAGCCGGCCGGCGGGGACGTCGGCGAACTGCAACGTGCCGTAGGCCGTGAACCCCACCGAGCGGGCCGCGCCGGAGAGGACGAACAGGGCCGCGACGAGCACCTGCGGGGTGTCCGGGGACAGCAGCGCCGCCGCCGCGAACGTCGCGGCCAGCACGGCCGTGGAGACGACGACGATCGGCACGAGCCGCACCCTGCGCATGAGCGGCGTGGTGAACGGCTTGACCCCGAGGTTGCCGGCGAAGACGAACATCAGCATCGCCCCGGCCGCCACCGGGCTCCAGCCGAACCCGTCCTGCAGCAGCAGCGGCAGCAGGAACGGGGCCGCGCTGACGACGGCGCGGTACACCGACCCCGCGGAGTTGGAGACGCGGAACGTCGTGGTGCGCAGCGTGCTCAGGTCCAGGACGGGGTGCCCGACCCGCCGCACCCACCGGACCCCGGCGGTCCCGGCGACGAGCGCACCGGCCAGCAGCGCCGCCCCGGCGGGCGTGCGCGCGGGGTCGGCCACGAGCTCCAGGCCGAGGACGAGGGCCGTCACCGCGGTGACCATCAGCAGCAGGCCCACGACGTCCAGCGGCCGGCGGACCGTCGCGACCCGGGGGACGACCCGCCAGGCGACCACCGCGAGCGCCGCGCCGACGGGCACGTTGACCCAGAAGATCCACGGCCAGCCCGCGTGCTCGGTGAGCAGACCGCCCAGCAGCGGGCCCACGACGGGCGCCACCAGGGCGGGCCAGGTCAGGTAGGCGATGGCCCTCACCAGGTCGGCCTTCGGGGTGCCGCGCAGCACGACCAGCCGACCGATGGGCACGAGCGCGCTGCCCGCGACGCCCTGCAGGACCCGGGCGGCGGTGAGCGCGGCGACCGACTGCGACGCCGCGCACAGGATCGAGGCGAGGGTGAACACGACGATCGAGGTCAGGAACACCGCCCGCGCCCCGAGCCGGTCGGCCAGCCAGGAGCCGAGGGGGATGAACGCCGCCACGGCCACGAGGTAGGCGGTGACGGCCAGGCCCAGGTCGGCCGCCCGGACGCCGAAGCCGGCTGCGATCGAGGGGGTGGCGGTGGTGAGGATCGTCGCGTCGAGGTTCTCCATGAAGAACGCCGCCGCGACGACCAGGGCCACCGGCCGGGACCAGCCGCCGGTGGCCGGGGTGGGGGTGTCGGGGACGGCGGTGGTCACCGCAGGAGGGTACGGCGCGGCTTTGGACCGGTCCACCACGGTGGGCGGTCGGCGCGTGGTAGGCAGGGCGCGTGCGCATCGCCCTCTCGCAGCTGAACAGCGGCACCGACCCCGCCGCCAACCTCGGCCTCGCCCGCGCGGAGATCGCGGCGGCCGCCGAGGCCGGGGCCCGGCTGCTGGTGCTGCCCGAGGCGTTCTCCTGCCGGTTCGGCGTCCCGCTGGGCCCGGTGGCCGAACCCGTCGACGGGCCGTGGGCCGAGGGCCTGGCCGAGGCCGCCGACGCCGCGGGCCTCACCGTCGTCGCCGGGGCCTTCTCGCCCGGGGAGGGCGGCCGGGTCCGCAACACCCTGCTGGCCCGCGGGGCCGGGGTGCGCGACCACTACGACAAGGTCCACCTGTACGACGCGTTCGGGTTCGCCGAGTCCGACACCGTCGAGGCCGGGACCCGTCCCGTCGTCCTGGACGTCGACGGCGTCGGGGTCGGGCTGGCGACCTGCTACGACGTGCGGTTCCCCGGCCTGTTCCAGCACCTGGCCGGCGCGGGCGCCCAGGTCGTCGTCCTGGTGGCCTCCTGGGGCGCCGGCCCGGGCAAGGTCGAGCAGTGGGACCTGCTGACCCGGGCCCGCGCCCTGGACTGCACGAGCTTCGTCGTCGCCTGCGGGCAGGCCGAGCGCGCCGAGGCCCACGGCCCGGCCCCGACGGGGGTGGGGCACAGCCGGGTCGTCGGGCCGCTCGGGCAGGTCGTCGCCGCCCTCGACGCGGCGCCGGGGCGGCTCGTCGTCGACCTCGACCTCGGCGAGGTCGCCGCGGCCCGGGCCGCGGTGCCGGTGCTCACCGGCCGCCGGTTCTGAGCCGCGGGCCTCACCCCAGGGAGGCCATGCCCTCCGGCAGCGGCTCGGCGTGCAGGACGTGCAGCTCCTGCGTGGCGCGGGTCAGCGCCACGTAGAGGTCGTTCGCCCCGCGCGGGCGGCGCAGCACCGCGGCCGGCTCGACCACCACGACGACGTCGAACTCCAGGCCCTTGGCCCGGTGCACGTCCAGCACCGAGACCTCGGCGTCCAGGTCGTCGGGGGAGGCCGCGACCGACCCCGGGGGCAGCGCCGCCGTCACGGCCGCGCGCACCGCGTCCGAGCCCAGCGGGCCGTCCTGGTCGGCGGTCAGGACCGCGATGCGGCCCTCGTCCAGCGCCGCGAAGCGGTCCCGCACGTGCTCGGCGATCGAGGCGACCCCGGTCAGCGGCAGGGCCACCGGCTCGTGCTCGCCCTCGCGCACCGGCGTCGGCGGGTTCGCCGCGATCCCCGCGGCCCGCAGCACGTCGGCCGCGACCCGGGAGATCTTCGCGGGCGTGCGGTAGTTGACGGTGAGCTCCTCCAGCCGCCAGCGGTCGTCGACGACGGGTTTGAGCGCCTGCGCCCAGCTGCGCGCCCCCGCCGCGTTCGACGTCTGCGCCACGTCGCCCACGAGCGTCATCGACCGCGACGGGCAGCGGCGCTCCACGAGCCGCCAGGCCATCGGGGACAGCTCCTGCGCCTCGTCGACGACCACGTGCCCGTACGCCCAGGTGCGGTCCGCGGCGGCGCGCTCGGCGACGGTGCCGCTGGGGCCGGAGCCGGAGAAGCGGTCGGCCAGCAGTTCCGGGCTGACCAGCGGGTTCCCCACGCCGGAGGCCTCGAAGTCCTCGAGCACCTTGCGGGCGTAGGCGAGCTGCTCCTCGCGCTCGGCGGCCGCGCGCGCGGAGGTGACGCTCTCCTCCAGCGGCCCGAGCAGCTCGGCGAGCTCGTCGAGCAGCGGCACGTCGGCCTCCGACCAGGCCTCCGGGTCCTCGCGGTGCAGCGCCTCGCGGTCGCGCGCGGACAGCTGCGGGGCGACCTCGGCCAGCAGCGCCGGGTTCCGGTACAGGGCCGAGAGCACCTTCGCCGGCGTCAGCGGCATCCAGCACAGGTTGACCTCGCGGCGGACGTCGACGTGCTCGCGCAGCTCGGCGACCAGGTCGTCGCGCTCCTCGCCGAGGTCGACGCCGCGGGCGCGGGCCAGGGAGTTCACCATCGTGTTCAGCACCTCGCGCACGAACGTGACGCGCGCCAGGTTGTGCGGCTTGCGGCTGCGGCGGGCCCGGGTGCGGGCCGCGGCGACCGCGTCGGGCCGCAGCTGGATCCGGGTGCCGTCCAGGTCGAAGCGCAGCGGCCGGGCGGGCACCCGCTGCCGGGCGGCGACGGCCGCCTCCAGCACGTCGACCATCCGCAGCGACCCCTTGACGCGGGCCGCGGCGGGGGAGTCCTCGCCGCGCGCGACCACGCCGGGGAACATCTCGCCCAGCGTCAGGGTCACCACGCCGGTCTCCCCGAGCGCCGGGAGCACCTGCTCGACGTAGCGCAGGAACACCGGGCTGGGGCCCAGCAGCAGGACACCGCTGCGGGCCAGCCGGTCGCGGTGGGTGTAGAGCAGGTAGGCGGTGCGGTGCAGCGCGACGGCCGTCTTGCCCGTCCCCGGCCCGCCCTGCACGACGAGCACGCCGCGCTCGGAGGCGCGGATCACCCGGTCCTGCTCGGCCTGGATGGTGGCGACGATGTCGCCCATGCGCCCGGTGCGGGGGGCGGTGACGGCCGCGAGCAGCGCCGCGTCGCCGGTGGTGCGCCCGCCCTCGGCGGCCACCAGCACCTCGTCGTCCAGGCCGGTGACCCGCCGGCCGGAGGTCAGCAGGTGCCGGCGGCGCACGACGTCGCGGGGGGAGGCGGCGGTGGCCTGGTAGAAGTCCTGCGCCGCGGGGGCGCGCCAGTCCACGAGGATCTGGGTGCCGCGCTCGTCGGCCAGCCCGAGGCGGCCCACGTAGCGGCGCGGGTCCTCGGTGCCCGGGCGCAGGTCCAGGCGCCCGAAGCACAGCCGGTTCTCGACCGACCACAGCTGCGCGAGCCGGTCCTCGTACAGGGTCGCGAAGGCGTCCCGCTCGAAGCGGCTCTGGTGGGTGCCGGTGGCGATGGTGCGGCGGACCTCGGCGAGCTGCTCCGCCGTCTGCTCGCGCAGGACGTCCAGGCGCGCGTACAGCGTGCCGACGTGCTCGTCCTCGCGTGCGACCTCCTGCTCGGTCCCAGGGGTGACGCTCGGCTCGGTGGACTGGCTCACTCGGGCGGCTCCTCGCGCAGGTGCTCGTGCGTGCCGTCGAAACGGCACCGAAGAAGAGTAGAGCCGGGGTCCGGGCGTCCGGCGGGCGGACCCGCGCGTTCGCCCGGTCGGCGGCGTCCGCGCGGCGCGCCCCCGGGGCCCCGCCGTGTTCGCCGTGCGCGGATCCGGGCCCCGCGCGGGTCCTGCCGCTGACGAACGGGCCCGGACGTGCTAGGTTTCCTGACAGTCGCAGTTTCTCGTCGTGCTAGTAGCGCCCGGGGGATCACCGAGGGGCAAGCACGCTCACCACAAAGGTCAGCACCCTCGGCGGCGAGTCCCACCTCGTGTGGGGCGCAAGACCCGAGGAGGCCTCATGGCTCAGGGAACTGTCAAGTGGTTCAACGGTGAGAAGGGCTTCGGCTTCATCGCCCCCACCGACGGTGGTCCGGACGTCTTCGTCCACTACTCCGCGATCTCCGGCAACGGGTACCGCAACCTGGAGGAGAACGACACCGTCGAGTTCGAGGTGACCCAGGGCGCCAAGGGCCCCCAGGCCGCCAACGTCGTGCGTCTCTGATCTCCAGGATCTGACGAACGCCGCAGCGACCCCCGTCCCCGTGTGGGACGGGGGTCGCTGTGCGTTCAGCGCCGCTGCAGCACCCCGCGGACGAAGGCGGCCTGGGCCGCGTGCTCGAGGTCGTCGTCCGCGACGCTCACCAGCCGCACCCCCAGGGTGACCGGCGGGTCCCACGCCTCGTCGACGACCCGGTCCAGGTCGGCGTCGGTGAGCCCGCCCAGGTACGCGACCGTCCGGGCGTGGACGGCGTCGAGGTACCCGGTCAGCAGGTCCGCCGACGCCCGCACCCGCCCCACCTGCCCGGCGTCGTGGCCGTACCCGGTCTCGGCCGGGGCGAACGGCAGCCCGAAGCGGTCCGCCCAGCCGTCGGCCGTCCACACCTGCTCCCGGCCCGCGACCTCGCTGACGTGGTCGTCCTGCACCCGCGCCAGGTGCCACACCAGCCAGGCGATGCTGTTGGCCGCCGGGTCCAGCCGCGCGCTCAGCGCGTCCTCGTCCAGACCGTCGACCGCGGCGTGCACGGCGTCGGGGATGCGGCCGTAGAGGTCCAGCAGCACGTCCTTGGAGTCCATGCCCCCAGCCTCGGTGCAGCCCCGCCCCGCCGCACCCGCGGGGTTGCTCCGGACGGGCGATCGTCGGCGACGGGGTGCAACGCCGGGCACCGCGCCGCGATGGACCCCTCGTGACGCAACGTGATCTCCTCGAACGCTGGTGGTCCACCCTGGACGCGCCGGGGCGCCGCGACGTGCTGCGGGTCGGGCCCGGCGACTTCCTCAGCGAGGCCGTGGCCCGGGACCTGCAGCGCTGCGGCGTGCACGTCCCGGGCGTGGCGCTCGCCGTCGACGTCGCCGGTGAGGTGCGCCGCGGCGTCGTCCACGTCCAGCCCCGCGAGCTGACGGACTTCCTGGTCGCCGTCCGCTGACCCGCGCCCGTCCGGGCGCGCTCGCGGGCAACCGGCGGGCGGTCCCGCGCGTCGACTCCCCGTGACCACCACCGAGCGCCGGCGGGGACGTGCGGCGATCGCGCCCGTCCTCCTGGCCGTCGCCGCCGGGTGCGCGGCCCCCCGCCCACCCGCACCGCCACCGACCACCCCCACGACCCGCCCCCCGACCACCGGCACCGTGGTCCCGGCCGCGACGGCGCTGACCTTCACGACGGCCGGCGGCCTGGTGCTGGCCGCGACCGCGGGGGGCGGGGCGTCGCTGGAGGACCCCGCCGCCACGGACGCCGCGGCGCCGGTGCTGCGCTGGTACGCCGAGCCCACGGGCACCCCGCGCACGTACGTGCTGCGCAACGCCGCCACCGACAGCGGGGACGTCTGCCTGCAGGTCCCCGCGGAGGGGACCGTCGCCACCGGGACCTGCGGCCCGTTCACCGACCAGTGGTTCGGCCTGGCCGCGCGGGGCCCGTCGGCCTGGACGCTGCGCTCGTCGTCGGGGTACGTGGTGGCCGGGGCCGACGGGGCGCTGACCACCACGGCCGACGCGGGCGCCGCGACGCCGTTCGCGGTCTCCGACGCCGACGACGCCGACCGCGCCGGGACCGTCCCGGACCTGTGAGGCCCGGGACGGTCCCGGGGCGGGTCAGACCCGGGCCCGGGCCCGCAGGAAGGTGCCGATCCGGCCGACCGCGTTCTCCAGGTCCTCCACCCGCGGCAGCGTCACGATGCGGAAGTGGTCCGGCCGCGGCCAGTTGAACCCGGTGCCCTGGACCACCAGGACGTGCTGGTCCTCCAGCAGGTCCACGATCAGCTGGTAGTCGTCGGAGACCGCGTGGACCTCGGGGTCGAGCCGGGGGAAGCAGTACAGCGCGCCGCGGGGTTTGACGCAGCTGACGCCCGGGATGGCGTTGAGCAGTTCCCACGTCCGGTGCGACTGCTCGGCCAGCCGCCCGCCGGGCAGCACGAGGTCGTTGATCGACTGGTGGCCCGACAGCGCGGCCTGCACGACGTGCTGCGCGGGGACGTTGGCGCACAACCGCATGTTCGCCAGCAGGTCCAGGCCCTCGATGAACCCGCTCGCGTGGGCCTTGGGGCCCGACAGGTACATCCACCCCGAGCGGAACCCCGCCACCCGGTACGCCTTGGACAGCCCGTTGAACGTCAGGCACAGCAGGTCCGGGGCCAGCGAGGCGGTCGAGACGTGCACGGCGTCGTCGTAGAGGATCTTGTCGTAGATCTCGTCGGACAGGACCAGCAGGCCGTGCTCGCGCGCGACCTGGAGGATCCCCTCGAGCACCTCGGTGCCGTACACCGCGCCGGTGGGGTTGTTGGGGTTGATGACGACGACGGCCTTGGTGCGGGGGGAGACCTGGGAGCGCAGGTGCTCCAGGTCCGGTTCCCAGCCGGCCGACTCGTCGCACAGGTAGTGCACGGCGCGCCCGCCGGCCAGGCTCACCGCGGCGGTCCACAACGGGTAGTCCGGCGCCGGGACGAGGACCTCGTCGCCGTCGTTGAGCAGCGCCTGCATCGCCATGACGATGAGCTCGCTGACGCCGTTGCCCATGTAGACGTCGGCGACGCCGACGTCGGTGACGCCCTTGAGCTGGCTGGACTGCACGACGGCGCGCCGGGCCGACGGGATGCCCTTGCTGTCGCTGTAGCCCTGCGCCACGGGCAGGTTGGCGATCATGTCCTGCAGGAGTTCGTCCGGAGCCTCGAAACCGAACGGCGCGGGGTTGCCGATGTTCAGCTTGAGGATCCGGTGACCGGCCTCTTCGAGCTGCTGGGCCCGCCGCAGGGCGGGTCCGCGGACGTCGTACAGGACGTTGGCGAGTTTGTCCGACTGCTCGAAGTTCATGACCGGCCTTCTCGATGTCTGCTGGGCCCGCTCAGCTTGGCACGGGGCCCCCGCGCGCGACGAGGAGGTCGGCGGGGGTAGCGCCCCGGAGTGTCGTCGGGTAGCACTACTCGCTTGCCGGGACCGGGGAGGGCCGACAGGCTGGGGCGGTGCGCCCGCTGACCTACTACGTCGGTTCCAGCCTCGACGGTTTCATCTCCGGCCCGGGCGGTGAGATCGAGCACTACCCCGTCAGCGAGGACCACCTCGCGCAGATGGTCGAGGAGCACCCCGAGGTGCTGCCCGCGCACGTGCGCCGCGCCGTCGGGGCCGACGACCGGCCCAACGTCCGGTTCGACACGGTCGTGATGGGCTGGGACACCTACCGGCCCGCGCTGGAGGCCGGCATCGGCAACCCCTACCCGCACCTGCGGCAGGTCGTGGCCTCCCGGACCCGCACCCCGTCCGACCCCGCCGTCGAGCACACCGCGGACGCCCTGCGCACGGTCCGCGAGCTGAAGGCGCAGGACGGGCTGGGCGTCTACCTCGCCGGCGGGGGACGGCTGGCGGCCTCGCTGGCCGACGAGATCGACGAGCTCGTCGTGAAGGTCTACCCGGTGGTCCAGGGGCGGGGGGTCGCCGCCTTCGGCGGGCCGTTCCACCCGCGGGCGTTCACGCTGACCGGTTCCCGCACGTTCGACAGCGGGGCGGTGGTCCTGTCCTACGTCCGCCGCGGGTGAGCCGCGGCGCGCGGGTCGCCGTGCCCGGTGCGCTGACGGGGGCGCTGGTCGTGTGGCTGGGCGTGGAGGCCGTGCACGCGGTGGCCGCGCGCCGGGGACTGCCCGCCGGGGCCCGCCGCGCCGGTCACGACCCGGACGTGGTCGTGGTGCTGGGGTGCCCGCCCCGGCCGGACGGGTCGGCCGGTGCGATGCAGCGCTGGCGCACGCTGATCGCGGTCCGCACCTCCGGCCGGGCGCTGCTGGTGTTCTCCGGGTTCGCCCGCGAGGGGCTGCCGAGCGAGGCCGCGGTGATGGCCGCGCACGCCGTGGACGTCCTGGGGTGCGACCCGCGCCGGGTGCGGTGCGAGGAGTCGGCGCGCTCGACGTGGCAGAACGTGGAGTTCACGGTCGGGCAGGTGGCGCCGGGGCAGCGGCTGGCGATCGCGTCGTCCCCCGTCCACGCGTGGCGCGCCCGCCGCTACCTGGCCCGGCAGCGGCCGGACCTGGCCGCCCGGCTCGTCCCGGCCGCCGACTACCGGTTCGGGGAGCGGTGGGGGCTGAAGGCGCTGACCGTCCTGTACGACGGGGGGCGGTCGCTGACCCTGCGGTGGCCCGGTCACCGGCGCCGGGCGCCCTGACGCGGGGGCCCCGCGAGTTCCACCCCTCCGGCCGGGCGGCCGGGCCGCCCGGGCCGTCGCCGTGCTCCCGACCGGCTGGCGTCCCCGCCAGCGGAGCAGCAGTCGTCCGATCTCTGAGGGACGTTTTCCTTGCTCGTCGATGCCTCGCAGTGGCAAAGACGCAGAAGTTCACCGACCTGTCGTTGACAAGACATCCGACGTCTGTGAGGGTCGTCGCGGAGACCGCCCCAGAGTGGAGCACTGATGAAGCTACTGCGCGTCGGAGCACCCGGCCGTGAACGACCCGCCGCGCTGGACGACGCCGGACGGTTGCGCGACCTCGGCGACCACCTCGACCCGCACCGGGCCTGGACCTCGGAGGACCTGGACCGGGCGCGCACGGCGCTGCGCGAGGAGGACCTGCCCGTGCTCGACCAGCAGGACCTGCGGGTCGGGTCGCCGGTCCCGCGGCCGGGGGCCGTGGTCTGCATCGGCCTGAACTACCGGGACCACGCGGCCGAGACCGGGGCCGCGCTGCCGACCGAACCCGTCGTGTTCCTCAAGATGCCCTCCACCGTCGTCGGGCCCACCGACGAGGTCCTCGTCCCGCGCGGCAGCACGAAGACCGACTACGAGGTCGAGCTCGGGGTCGTCCTGGGCCGCCGCGTGCGCTACCTGGCCGACCTGGACGAAGCCCGCGCCGCGATCGCCGGCTACGTCGTCTCGCACGACGTCTCCGAGCGCGAGTTCCAGCTCGAACGCGGCGGCCAGTGGGACAAGGGGAAGAACTGCGAGACGTTCAACCCCCTCGGCCCCTGGCTCGTCACCGCCGACGAGGTCCCCGACCCCGGCGCGCTCGGGTTGCGGCTGTGGGTCGACGGCGAACTGCGCCAGGACGGGAACACGCGGGACATGGTGTTCACCGTCGCCGAGATCCTCCTCTACCTCAGCCGGTTCATGGTGCTGGAGGCCGGGGACGTCATCAACACCGGGACCCCGGCGGGGGTCGCGCTCGGCCGGCCGGACCCGAAACCCTACCTGCGGGCCGGGAACGTCGTGGAACTCGAGATCGACGGCCTGGGCCGCATGCGGCACCCGGTGGGGAGCGCCTGATGGCCGTCTTCACCACGTTCACCACCCACGACGTCCGGTTCCCGACCTCCCGGCACCTGGACGGGTCCGACGCCATGAACCTCGACCCCGACTACTCCGCGGCCTACGTCGTCCTGGGCACCGACGCCGCCGACGGCCTCGCCGGGCACGGGTTCGCCTTCACGATCGGGCGCGGGAACGACGTGCAGGCCGCCGCCATCGACGCCCTCGCCGGCCACCTCCTGGGCCGGGACGTGGACGCGGCGCTCGCCGACATGGGCGCGACCTACCGCCTGTTCGTCGACGACTCCCAGCTGCGCTGGCTCGGCCCGGAGAAGGGCGTCATCCACATGGCCGTCTCGGCCGTCGTGAACGCCCTGTGGGACCTGCGGGCCCGGCGGGCGGGGCAGCCGCTGTGGGAGCACCTCGCGGGGCTGTCCCCGGCCGAGCTGGTCTCGCTCGTGGACTTCCGCTACCTCTCCGACGCGCTCACCCCCGCCGAGGCGCTGGCGATCCTGGAGGCGGCCGCACCCGGCCGCGCGCGGCGTCGCGACCTGCTCCTGGAACGCGGGTACCCGGCGTACACGACGACGCCCGGGTGGCTGGGGTACTCCGACGAGAAGCTGGTGCGGCTGGCGAAGGAGGCCGTGCGCGACGGCTACCGCCAGATCAAGCTGAAGGTGGGCGGGGACGTCGCCGACGACGTGCGCCGGATGCGGCTGGCCCGCGAGGCCGTCGGCCCGGACGTCCGGATCGCCGTCGACGCCAACCAGCGCTGGGACGTCGCCCAGGCGATCGACTGGGTGGGGCAGCTCACCCCGTTCGACCCGTGGTGGGTGGAGGAACCCACCAGCCCCGACGACGTCCTGGGCCACGCCGCGATCCGCGAGGGCATCGCCCCCGTCCAGGTCGCGACGGGGGAGCACGTGCAGAACCGCATCGTGTTCAAGCAGATGCTCCAGACCGGGGCCCTCGACGTCCTGCAGATCGACGCCGCCCGCGTCGGCGGGGTGAACGAGAACATCGCGATCCTGCTGCTGGCCGCCAAGTTCGGCGTCCCGGTGTGCCCGCACGCCGGTGGGGTCGGGCTGTGCGAACTCGTGCAGCACCTGGCGATGTTCGACTTCGTCGCCGTGTCGGGGTCCACCGAGGACCGGGTCATCGAGTACGTCGACCACCTGCACGAGCACTTCCTCGACCCCGTGCGCATCGTCGACGGGCACTACCTCGCCCCCCGCGCCCCGGGGTTCTCGGCGCAGATGGACCCCGCCGCGGTCGAGCGGTTCACCTACCCCGGCGGGGCGGAGTGGCGCGCGGTCGCGCCGGCCGAACCCGCCCTGCCCGCCGGCCGCTGAGGTCCGCCGGAACCCCGAACAGGAAGGACGGACGACGTGCAGGGACTGCGAGTTCTCGTGACCGGCGGCGCCTCGGGCATCGGCGCGGCCACCGCCGCGCGGTTCGCCGCCGACGGCGCCCGGGTCGTCGTGCTGGACCGGGACCCGGTGGACCCGGCTCGGGGGGTGGTGGGGTCGGTGCGGGCCGACCTGTCCGACGACGCCTCGGTCCGCGCGGCCGTCGAGGAGGCCGCCGGGAAGCTCGGGGGGCTGGACGTGGTGGTGAACAACGCCGGGATCGGCGCGACCGGGACGGTGGCGGACAACGACGACGAGGAGTGGCACCGCGTCTACGACGTCAACGTCCTCGGGATCGTCCGCACGACCCGCGCGGCGCTGCCGCACCTGCGGCGGTCCCCGCACGCCGCGATCGTCAACACCTGCTCGATCGCGGCGTGGACGGGGCTGCCGCAGCGCGCGCTGTACTCGGCCACCAAGGGCGCCGTGCAGGCCCTGACGCTGGCGATGGCCGCCGACCACCTCGCCGACGGCGTCCGCGTCAACTGCGTCAACCCCGGCACGGCCGACACCCCGTGGGTGCAGCGGCTGCTCGACGCCAGCCCCGACCCCGACGCCGAGCGCGCCGCGCTGCGGGCCCGCCAGCCCACCGGGCGGCTGGTCACCGCCGAGGAGGTCGCCCACGCGATCGTCCACCTGGCCGATCCGCGGTCCTCGGCGACCACGGGCGTGGCGATGGCCGTCGACGGCGGCACGCACTCGCTGCGGCTGCCCGCCCGGCCGGTGCCCGGCTGATGGGCGGGAGGCTGGGACTGCCCGCGTGGGGGCTGGGTGCCGCCGCGCTGGGGAACCTCTACACCGCCGTCGACGACGCGACGGCCCGCGCGACCGTGGACGCCTGCTGGGACGCCGGCATCCGCTACGTCGACACCGCACCGCACTACGGCCTGGGGCTGAGCGAGGAACGCGTCGGCGCCGCGCTGCGCGAGCGCCCGCGCGGGGAGTTCGTGCTGCAGACCAAGGTGGGGCGCCTGCTGCGGCCCGCCGCCGGCGGGGGACGGGACACCGAGGGTTTCGACGTCCCCGCCACCCGCGAGCGCGTCTGGGACTTCACCGCCGCCGGCGTCCGGCGCTCGGTGGAGGACAGCCTCGGGCGCCTCGGCCTGGACCGCGTCGACGTCGTGCTCGTCCACGACCCCGACGACCACGCCGAGGCGGCCCGCGCGGGGGCCTTCCCCGCGCTGCTGCGGATGCGCGAGGAGGGGCTCGTGCGCGCGGTGGGGGCCGGGATGAACCAGACCGGGCTGCCGACGCGGATCGTGCAGGAGTTCGACCTCGACGTCGTCCTCGTCGCCGGCCGGTACCACCTGCTGGACGCCGGCGCCCTGGTGGACCTGTTCCCGGCGGCGCAGCGCACGGGCACCGCCGTCGTCCTGGGCGGGGTGTTCGCCTCGGGGCTGCTGGCGCACGACGACCCGCCCGCCGGCGCCACCTACGCCTACGGCCCGGCCCCGGCGGCGCTGCTGGAGCGGGCCCGGCGGATGGCGGCCCTGGCCCGCGAGCACGGCACCTCACTGCCCGCCCTGGCCGTCCAGGCCGCCGCCGCGCACCCCGCCGTCGCCTCGCTGGTGCTGGGCATGCGCTCGCCGGCCGAGGTGCGGCGCAACGCCGCGCTGTTCGCCGACCCGGTGCCCCCGCAGGCGTGGGAGGCGCTGCGCCGCGAGGGCCTGCTGCCCGACGGGATGCCGTTGCCGGAGGGGGCGCGGCCGTGACCGTCGACGCGCACCACCACCTGTGGGACCCCGCGACGCGGGACCACCCGTGGATGGTCGACGCGCTGCGGCACCGGTTCAGGCCGGATGACCTGCGCGCGGTCACCGCGGCCGCGGGGATCGACCGGACCGTCCTGGTGCAGACCGTCTCCGACCCGGCCGAGACCGCGGAGCTCCTCGCCACCGCCGCGGCCTCGGACGGCCTGATCGCCGGGGTCGTCGGCTGGGCCGACCACACCCGCCCGGTGCCCGGGCAGGTGGACGGCCTCGCCCACCGCGACCTGCTCGTCGGGGTCCGGCACCAGGCCGAGGACGAACCGGACCCCGGCTGGCCCGCGCGGCCCGAGGTCGTCGCGGGGGTGCGGTCGGCCGCGGAGGCCGGGCTCGTCGTCGACCTGCTGGTCCGCACCGACCAGCTGCCGGCCGCCGTGCGGCTCGTCGACGCCGTCCCGGGCGCGAGCTTCGTCCTGGACCACGGCGCGAAACCCCCGCTCGGCACCGACGCCTACCCGGCCTGGCGCGCCGGGGTCGCCGAGCTCGCCGCCCGCCCGCACGTCGCGGGCAAGCTGTCCGGCCTGTTCACCCTCGCCCGGCAGGACCTGCTGGGACCGGCCGTCGAGCACCTCCTCGCCGTCTTCGGCCCGCAGCGGCTGATCTTCGGCACGGACTGGCCCGTCAGCACCCTCGCCGGCGACCACGCCTGCGTCGTGGAGCGCACCCGGGCGTTCCTGGACCCGCTGCCGGACGGTGAGCGCGCGGCCGTCCTGGGCGGCAACGCCGTCCGCACGTACCACCTGCCCGAACCGTCGTGAACCCAGAGGAGGCCCGTCCCGTGGCCGTGTTCGAGTCCACCCCCCGGCGCCCGGAGCTGTACCGGAGGTTCGAGCGCGAGACGCCGCAGTGGTACCGCGACGTGAAGTTCGGCGTCTTCGTGCACTGGGGGGCGTACTCGGTCCCCGCGTGGGCCGAGCCCACCGGTGAGCTCGGCACCGTCGAACCGCACGAGTGGATGAAGCACAACCCGTACGCGGAGTGGTACGCGAACACCATCCGCATCGACGGCAGCCCCGCGCAGGAGCACCACCGGCAGGTGCACGGCGCAGCCCCCTACGACGACTTCCTCGACCGGTGGACGGCGTCGGAGTTCGACCCGACCGAGCTCGTCGCGCTGTTCCGCCGCGCCGGGGCGGGGTACCTGGTGCCCACCACCAAGCACCACGACGGGATCGCGCTGTGGGACGCGCCGGGCACCGGGACCCGCAACACCGTCCACCGCGGGCCGCGGCGAGACCTCGTCGCGGAGTTCGCCGACGCCGCCCGCGCGGCCGGGATGCGGTTCGGGACGTACTACTCCGGCGGGCTGGACTGGCACTTCACGAACCTGCCGCCGCACACCGGTGACGACCTCGGCGCCGAGCGCCCCGTCGACGCCGCCTACAACGAGTACGCCTCCGCCCACGTCGCCGACCTCATCGAGCGGTACCGCCCGGACGTGCTGTGGGGCGACATCGAGTGGCCCGACGCCGGCAAGCCCGACGGCCCGAGGAGCTTCGCGCGCCTGCTGGAGCAGTACTACGCCGCGGTGCCCGACGGCGTCGTCAACGACCGCTGGGGCCTGACGCACTGGGACTTCCGCACCAGCGAGTACCAGCAGGGCAAGGAGTCGGAGTCGGCGGGGACGTGGGAGAACTGCCGCGGCATCGGGTTCTCCTTCGGGTACAACCAGGTCGAGGACGCCTCGCACCACCTCGACGGTCCCGGGGCCGTCCGGCACCTGCTGGACGTCGTGTCCCGCGGCGGGAACCTCCTGCTCAACGTCGGGCCCGACGAGGCCGGCCGGCTGCCCGAGCTGCAGCGCCGGTGCCTGGAGGGCGTCGCGGACTGGATGGAGCTGAACTCCTCCGCCGTGCACGGCACCACCCCGCTGGCCGGCGCCACCGCCTCGGACGACCCGTGGGTCCGGTACACCCGCACCGGTCCCGTCGCGCACGCGGTCGTCGAGGCCGCCGGGCCGGTCGCCCTCGACCTGCCCGCCGTGGACGCGGCCTCGGCGCGGCTGCCCGACGGGACGCCCGTCGGGGCGCGCGAGGAGGGCGGCCGCGTGGTCGTCGACGTGCCCGCCGCCACGGTGCCCGGCCCGGTCGTGGTCGACCTCGACCTGCGCGGGTGAGGGCCGGCGTCAGTCCGCGCTGACCTGCCGAAGCCACTGCTCCACGCCCGCGACGTGGACCTGCGCCCAGGCGCGGGCCACGTCGTGCTGGCGGGTGGCCATGGCCTGCTGGATGGCGCGGTGCTCGGCCAGGGTCCGCGTCGTCGCGGACTCCTCGCTGAGCCCGCGCCACACCCGCGCCCGGTGCAGGGGCCCGGACAGGCTCTCGATGAGGGAGGCGAGCACCGAGTTCCCCGAGCCGAGCGCGATGCGCCGGTGGAACTCCTGGTCGTTGGCGACGAGGTCCTCGACGCTGGGGTCCGGGCCCAGCTCGTCCAGCAGGTCGGCCAGGCCGGCGATCTCCTCGTCGCTCATCCGGGTCGTCGCCATCGCCGTCGCGGACGGTTCCAGCAGGCGGCGGACCTCGAAGAACTCCAGCAGGGAGTCGTCGCGCTGGACGTCCACGACGAACGTCATGGCGTCCAGCATCACGCCCGGTTCCAGGCTGGAGACGTACGTCCCGTCGCCGTGGCGCACGTCGAGGACGTTGATGAGGGCCAGCGCCCGCACCGCCTCGCGCAGCGAGTTGCGGGACAGGCCCAGCGAGGCCGACAGTTCGGCCTCGCGCGGCAGCCGGTCACCGGGGCGCAGTTCGCCGCCGAGGATCATCCGCTTGATCTTCTCGATCGCCTCGTCGGTGACCGCCACGGCGTTCAGCCCCCCGTGCGCTGCGCGGCGCAGCCCCGCGCGAAGGGCGGGCCGTCGTCGTCGCCGGAGCAGGCGCCGGGGGTCGAGGGCCGGGGGGTGACCCGCGCCGGCCGGGCGAGGTCGGCGGGGACCCGGGCGTGCAGGGCGTCGCGGGCCTCGACCGCGTCGGCGCGCCGACGGGTGCGCGACGTCCTCTCCATGCCCCGACGATACCCGGGGGCCCGCCGCGGGCCCGCGCAGTTCCCGTCAGGGTTGCCGGCGCCCGACGACCCAGTTCCCGGGGTCGTCCAGCGCGGTCCCGCGCCCGGTGGCGCGGAACACCAGCCGGTCGTGCAGGCGGGAGGTCCGCCCCTGCCAGAACTCGACCTCGTGCGCCCGCACGAGCAGACCGCCCCAGTGCTCCGGGACGGGAACGTCGGTGGCCGAGCCGGTGTCGGGCCAGCGGGCGGCGAGCTCGCGGTAGCGGGCGTCGAGCGTCGCGGCGGAGTCCACCGGCTCGGACTGGGCGCTGGCCCAGGCCCCGATCCGCGAGCCGTGCGGGCGGCTGCGGAAGTACGCCTCGGTCTCGGCGCGCGGCACCGGCTCGGCCCGGCCGCGGACGGCGACCTGCCGGTGGACGGCGTGCCAGCCGAACAGCAGCGCGACCCGCGGGTCGTGGGCGATCGCGCGGGCCTTGCGGGACCGCAGGTTCGTGTAGAAGACGAAACCCCGCGCGTCCACCGCCTTGAGCAGCACGGTGCGGGCCGAGACGCCGTCGGCGTCCACGGTCGAGACCGTCATGGCGTTGGGCTCGACGACCCCGGCGGCCACGGCCGCCGAGTACCAGTCCTCGAACTGGGCCAGGGGGGTGGCGGCGAGGTCCTCCTCGACGAGGTGCCGCTCGCCGTAGTCGACGCGCCGGCCCGCTGGATCCTCCACCGGGGCAGCGTAGGGACGCCGCCGCCCCCGGGCCACCCGGGGCCGCCCGGGGCCGCGCGCGGCCGCCGGGGTCGTGACGCGGGCGGGGGTGTCGTCTACCCTTCGCTGGCAACGTTCGCAGGTGGACGGGCACGGAGCCGGGGAGGCCGCGGTGGCACTGGGACGACCACCCACGATGCGTGACGTCGCCGAGCACGCCGGGGTCAGCATCTCGACCGTCTCGCGCGTCGTCAACGCCGAGAAGTACGTCGACGCGGGCACCCGGGAGAAGGTCGAGGCCGCCGTGGCCGCGCTCGGCTTCCTGCGCAACGAGAGCGCCCGCACCCTGCGGCCCGGGCAGCGCACCGCCACGATCGCGCTCGTCGTGGAGGACCTCACCAACCCCTTCTCCGCCGAGCTCGCCCACGGCGTCGAGCTGGTCGCGGCGGCCGCGGGGTACGTCGTGCTGCTGCTGTCCACCGGCCGCGACGCGACCGGGGACCGGGACGGGGCCCGCGAGCAGGAGATCGTCGCCGAGCTGCTGCGGCGGCGCGTGGACGGCGTCCTCATGGTGCCCGGCGCCGACGACCGCGCCGGCCGGTACGCCGCGCTGGCCGAGCGGGCCCCCGTCGTCTTCGTCGACCGGCTCCCGCAGGGGGTGCGCGGCGACGTCGTGCTGCTCGACAACGCCGGCGGCAGCCGGCGCCTGACCCGGTGGCTGCTGGACCGCGGGCACCGTCGCATCGCCTACGTCGGCGGCGACCGCGGGTCCGGGACGGGGGCCAAGCGGTTCTCCGGCTACCGCGCCGCGCTCAAGGCCGCCGGGGTGCCCGAGGACCGCGAGCTCCTGCGGTTCTCCCAGCACAGCAGCGAGGAGGCCCGCACCGCCACGCAGGACCTGCTGGCGCTGCCCGAGCCGCCGACGGCGATCTTCTGCGACAACAACCGCATGACGGTGGGGGCCCTGCTGGCCGTCCACCGGGCGCGCGCCGACGTCGTCATCGGCGGTTTCGACACCGTGGAGCTGGCCGAGGTGCTCGTCGACCGCGTCGCGCTCGTCACCTACGACCCGGTCGACGTCGGCCGCCGCGCCGCGACGCTGCTGGTCGAGCGCATGGGCGGCTCCGACGTCGTGCCCCGCCGGATCACCGTCCCGGTCGACCTGGCCGAGTTCGGGAACTGAACACCCCCCCCCGCAGCACCCCGCAGCACCTCGACGAGGAGGACGCCGTGCACGACCAGCGTGAGGTCACCGAGGTCCGGCTCGCCCGGGCCCTCACCCAGCGCATCGCCCCGGCCGTGCACAGCGGTGCGCTGCCGGTGGAGGTGGCCGCCTGGCACGCGCCGGGCGAACCGGTCCCGGTGGCCGACGGCCTGGGCGCGGACTACGCGCCGTTCGCCGTCGGCACCCCGTGGGGCCCGCCGTGGTCGACGTCGTGGTTCCGGCTGCGCGGGCAGGTCCCGGCGCAGTGGGCGGACCGGCCGGTGGAGGTCGTCTTCGACCTCGGCACCCGCGCCCGCGACGTCGGGTTCCAGGCCGAGGGCCTGGTGTACACCGCGGCCGGGGAACCGGTGAAGGCCATCAACCCGCTCTCGACGTGGATCCCCGTCCCGGCCGGGGCGACGACGTTCGAGTTCTTCGTCGAGGCCGCCTCCAACCCCGACGTCCTCGGCGGGGGCGGGGCCGCCTTCGAGCCCAGCCCGCTCGGTGACGTCCTGACCGCGCCGAGGGACCCGCTGTACGTCCTGGCCCGCGCCGACGTGTGCGTGCGCGAGACCGAGGTCGCCGAGCTGCTGGCCGACCTGGAGGTCCTGGGCGGGCTCATGCAGGAACTCCCGCTGGAGGACGCCCGGCGGTGGGAGCTGCTGCGCGGCATCGACTCCGCGCTCGACGCCCTCGACCCGCACGACGTGCCGGGGTCGGCCGCCCGCACCCGCGCGGTCCTCGCGCCGCTGTTCGCGGCGCCGGCGCGGGCCTCGGCGCACCGCGTCAGCGCCGTCGGCCACGCGCACATCGACTCGGCGTGGTTGTGGCCGCTGCGCGAGACGGTCCGCAAGGTCGCGCGGACCACCGCGAACGTCACCCAGCTCATGGACGTCCACCCCTCGTTCACGTACGCGATGAGCTCGGCGCAGCAGTTCGCCTGGCTCGCCGAGCACCGCCCCGAGGTCCACGAGGAGGTCCGCGCCCGCGTCGCCGAGGGCCGCTTCGTGCCGGTGGGCAGCATGTGGGTGGAGTCGGACACGAACATGGTCGGGTCCGAGGCGATGGTCCGGCAGTTCGTCGAGGGCAAGGAGTTCTTCGCCCGCGAGTACGGGATCGACACGCAGGAGGCGTGGCTGCCGGACTCCTTCGGGTACTCGGCGGCGCTGCCGCAGATCATGAAGCTGGCCGGCGTCCGCTGGTTCCTCACCCAGAAGATCTCCTGGAACGCGGACAACAGGTTCCCGCACCACACGTTCGACTGGGAGGGCATCGACGGGACGCGCATCTTCACCCACTTCCCGCCCGTCGACACGTACAACTCCGAGCTGTCGGCGAAGGAACTGGCGCACGCGGCCCGGAACTTCGCCGAGAAGGGCCGCGCGCACTGGTCGCTCGTCCCGTTCGGCTGGGGCGACGGCGGTGGCGGACCGACCCGGGAGATGCTGCAGCGCGCCGACCGGCTCGGCGACCTCGACGGGTCGGCCCGGGTGTCCCTGCACTCCCCGCGGGAGTTCTTCACCACCGCCGAGGCCGACTACCCCGACCGCCCCGTCTGGTCGGGGGAGCTGTACCTGGAGCTGCACCGCGGGACGTACACGTCGCAGGCGAGGACGAAGCAGGGCAACCGGCGCAACGAGCACCTGCTGCGCGAGGCGGAGCTGTGGGCCACCACGGCCGCCGTCCGCACCGGCGCGCCGTACCCGGCGGCCCGGCTGCAGGAACTGTGGCGGACGGTGCTGCTGCACCAGTTCCACGACATCCTGCCCGGGTCCTCGATCGCGTGGGTGCACCGCGAGGCCGAGCAGACCCACGAGCGGGTGCGGAACGAGCTGGAAGACGTGATCCGGGTCGCGCTGGACGCGGTGACCGGGGACGGCGAGACGGACCTGGCCGTGAACTCCACCCCGCACGACCGCGGCGGCGTCCCGGCCCTCGGTGTCGGTGTCCCCGAGTTCACCGGCGCGCCCGTGCGGGTGTCCACCGACGGCGACGGCACGGTGCTGGACAACGGGATCCTGCGGCTGCGGGTCGACGCGGGCGGGAACGTCGTGTCCGTGCGCGATCTGGTGGAGGACCGCGAGGTGCTGCTGCCCGGCACCAGCGCCGGGCTGCTCCAGCTGCACCGCGACACCCCGAACCGGTGGGACGCCTGGGACGTCGACGCGCACTACCGCCACGTCGTGCAGGACCTGACCGGGGCGGAGTCGGTGGTGGTGAACCCCGACTCCGGGGACGGGGCGACCGTCGTCGTGGTCCGCCGGGTCGGGGCCAGCACCCTCACGCAGGTGGTCCGGCTGCCGCGGGGGGAGTCGCGCGTCGGGTTCGTCCTGCAGGCGGACTGGCACGAGCGGGAGGCGCTGCTCAAGGCGTCGTTCGGGGTGGACGTCCACGCCGACCGGTCGGCGTCGGAGATCCAGTTCGGGCACGTGTTCCGCGCCACCCACGAGAACACCAGCTGGGACGCGTCCCGGTTCGAGGTCTGCGCCCACCGCTGGATCCACGTCGGTGAACCCGGGTACGGGGTGGCGGTCACGAACTCGGCGACCTACGGGCACGACGTGACCCGCAGCGCCGTGGCCGGGGGCCGGCCCGGGACGACGGTGCGGCTGTCGCTGCTGCGGGCGCCGCTGTCCCCGGACCCCGAGACCGACCAGGGGTCCCACGTGCTCGCCTACTCGATGGTGGTCGGGGCGGGGATCGCCGACGCGGTCCGCGAGGGGTACCGGGAGAACCTCGGCGGCCGGGACGTGCGGGGCGCCGGGCCGGTGGAGCCGCTGCTTCGGGTCGAGGACCCCGCGGTCGTGGTGGAGGCGGTCAAGCTGGCGCAGGACGGGTCCGGCGACGTCGTCGTACGGCTGTACGAGTCCCTGGGCGGCCGGGTGCGCAGCCGGGTCGACTGGGGTTTCCCCGTCGCCTCGGTCACGGAGGTGGACCTGCTGGAGCGGCCGCTGGAGCAGGGGGCGACGACGGTGCGCGAGGGTGGGGTGAGCGTCGCGCTGCGCCCGTTCCAGATCCTGTCGCTGCGGCTGGCCCGGGGGTGAGCCTCAGCCGACGTGCAGCAGGTGCACGCCGGCCAGGGACACCCCGGCGACCAGCACCCAGGAGCCGAGGCCGAGGGCCAGGGAGCGGCCCCCGGTCCGGACCAGGTGCGGGACGTCGATGCCGGTGCCGAGGGCGAACAGGGCCGCGACGAGCAGGACCGACTGCACGTGCTGCACGCCGTCGAGGGCGGCCTGGGGCAGGACGCCGGTGGCCCGCACGAGGACCGCGACGACGAAGGCGGCGACGAAGAACGGCAGGACCGGCGGGCGGGCGGTGGTGCCCGTCCCGGCGGTGCGGCGCCGGTGCAGCACGACGAGGGCGACCAGGGGGGCCAGCAGCAGCACCCGGGACAGCTTGACGACGACGGCGGTCTCCAGCGCCCCGGGCACCCGGTCGCCGGTGGCGACGACCTGCCCGACGTCGTGGACGCTGGCCCCGACCCAGACGCCGAAGGCGTGGACGTCCAGGCCCAGCGGTGCGCGCAGCAGGGGCAGCAGGAGGATCGCCAGGGAGCCGCAGAGGGTGACGAGGGCGACGGAGGTGGCGACGTCCTCCTCGTCGGCGTCGGTGGCCGGGCGGACGGCGGCGATGGCCGAGGCCCCGCAGATGGAGAACCCGGTGGCGACCAGCAGGGAGCGCGCGCGGGAGAGCCCCAGGGCGCGGCCCAGGAGCTGGGTGCCGGTGAAGGTGACGGCGACGACGCCGAGGATCAGGACGATCCCGCCCCAGCCGAGCCCGCGGACCTGCGCCAGCGGCAGTTGCAGGCCGAGCAGCACGACCGCGACGCGCAGCAGCCGCTTGGCGGCGAACCCGGTCGCGGGTCTCCAGGAGGGGCGGAACAGGCCGGTGCTGCGCACGAGCGCCCCGAGCGCGACGGCGACCGTGGAGGCGGTCAGGACGTGGGTGAGGGTCTCGACGCCGAGGGCGACGACGGTGGCGGCGGCGACGACGAGCAGACCGGGGGCCAGTGCGGCGAGGGGGGCGGCGAGGGGGGTGGGGCGGGGTACGGCGCGGAGCACCGGACCAGCGTGCGCCGTCCCGGGGGCGGGGTGAAGCGGGGGTCCGCCGTGGGGTCACAAGCGGAACTTGTGACCTTGACCGGTCCGGAGCACTGTGCCAGAGTGCGTTGGAAAGCGCATTCCAGCGATGACGACGGAGTGGACGATGGACGCCGCGCGGCTCAGCCTCAACCAGATCACCCTGAACTCCCTCGACCTGCCCGCGGCCGTCGCGGCCTGCGAGCGGCACGAGATCGGCGCCATCGCCCTGTGGCGGGACAAGATCGCCGCCGTCGGCCTCGACCGCGCCGCCCGGCTCGTCCGCGACGCCGGGCTGCGCGTCAGCTCGGTCTGCCGCGGGGGCATGTTCACCGACCCCGAGCGCGACGTGCGCGACGACAACCGGCGTGCCGTCGACGAGGCCGCCGCCCTGCAGGCCGACACCCTCGTCCTCGTCTGCGGCCCGCTGCTCGACCACGACCTGCCCGCCGCCCGCGCCCGCGTCCAGGACGGGATCGCCGAGCTCCTGCCGCACGCCCGCGACGCCGGTGTCCGGCTCGCGGTGGAACCGTTGCACCCCATGATGATCGGCGTCCGGTCGGTCATCAACACCCTCGCCCAGGCCCTCGACCTGTCCGACGCCCTGGACGGTGAACCGGGGGTGATCGTCGACGCGTACCACGTCTGGTGGGACCCCGACCTCGAGACCCAGATCGCCCGCGCCGGCGAGCGGGTCCTCGGCTACCACGTCTCGGACTGGCTGCCCGCCACCTCCGACCTGCTGCTGGACCGCGGGATGGTGGGCGACGGCCTCATCGACCTGCCGCGGATGTCCGCCGCCGTCGCCGCCGCCGGGTACAGCGGCCCCGTCGAGGTCGAGATCCTCTCCTCCCGCTGGTGGGCCGAGGACCCCGACGACGTCGCGCGCACCCTGCGCAAGCGGTTCGAGGAGTTCGTCTGACCGGCCTGCCCGGGGCGGTGGGGGTCTCCCGCCTGCGGGTCTACGACTGGCCCACCGCCGACGGGCTGCGCGGCGGCTCCCCGCACCTGCACACCGCCTGCGCCGAGGGCTACGTCGTGCTGCGCGGCGAGGGCTCCGTGCAGACCCTCGGGTCGGCGGGGTTCGCCGAGCACCCCCTGCACCCCGGGACGGTGCTCTGGTTCACCCCCGGCACCGTCCACCGCCTGGTGAACGGCTCCGGGGACCTGGAGATCCTCGTCCTCATGCAGAACGCCGGGCTGCCCGAGGCCGGGGACGCCGTCCTGACGTTCCCCGCCGACGTGCTCGCCGACCCCGGCGCCTACGCCCGCGCGGCCGCCGTCCACGACGAGGCGAGCGCCCGCGCCCGGCGCGACCTGGCCCTGGAGGGCTACGCCGCGCTGCGCGAGCGCGTCGAGCGCGACGGGCCCGCCGCCCTCGCCGGCCTGCACGCCGCCGCCGCCGCGCTGGTGCGCCCCCGGGTGCCGGACTTCCACGACGTGTGGACCGCCGGGCCCGCCGCGCAGGCCGCGCGGACCGGCGAGCAGCTGCGGGCGCTGCGCGAGGGCCGGTCCGAGCACCTGCGGGAAGCCGCCGTGCGGTCCACCGCGCCCGTGCCGGGGGAGCGGTACGGGATGTGCGGGCGGCTCACGGTCTGGGACCTGACCGCCGCCCCCTGCTGCTGACGCCGGTCACGACCCGGCGCCCTCGCGGCAGCGGGCGGCGGTCACCGGGTCGGGCTCCCCGGCGAAGAACTCCACCAGCACCCGCTGTGCGAGCTCGCTGCCCGCGGCGGCGAACAGCGTCGCCGAGCTGCGCAGCTTCTGCGCGTCGATCCCGCCGAGCACCTCCACGGCGTCCCGCGACCCCTGCCCCAGCAGCGCCTCGCAGTTCTGCGCGAACCGCGCGCCCAGCACCGGGTGCGCCAGGTACGCGCGCGCCTCCTGCACCCCGGACACGGCGTAGGCGACCGACGTGGGCGAACTGCCCAGGAGCAGCTGCGGGAACTCCCACCACATCCAGTGCGACGTCTTGCGCCCGGCCCGCAGCTCGGCCAGCGCGCGGTCGTGGGTGCCGTCGGAGGCCGTCACGAAGCGTTCGAGGTCCACCCCGCCATCCTCGCCCCCACCGCGACCGGGCGCGCGGCCGTCACGGGCAGGCCCACCGGTGCGGGAGGATCCCCCCGTGAGCGTCGAGAACACCGGTCTGCGCATCCCCACCCACCTGCTGCCCGCCGACGGCCGCTTCGGGTCCGGGCCCTCCAAGGTCCGCCCCGAGCAGGTCGCCGCCCTGGCCGCCGCCGGCCGGTCCGTGCTGGGGACCTCCCACCGGCAGGCCCCCGTGAAGGACGTCGTGCGGCGCGTGCGCACCGGGCTGGCCGAGCTGTTCTCGCTGCCCGACGGGTACGAGGTCGTCCTCGGCAACGGCGGCAGCACCACGTTCTGGGACGTCGCGACCCTCGGGCTGGTGCGCGAACGCTCCCAGCACCTGGTCCTGGGGGAGTTCTCCGCCAAGTTCGCCGCGGCCGCGGCCGCCGCGCCCTTCCTGGCCGAACCCGTCGTCGTGCGCGGCGAACCCGGGACGCTGCCGCGGCTGGGGGAGGTCGGCGACGGCGTCGACGTCGTGGCCTGGCCGCACAACGAGACCTCCACCGGCGTCATGGCGCCCGTCGCCCGCCCCGCCGGGCCGGGCCCGCACGAGGGTGGGCCGCTGGTCGTCGTCGACGCCACGTCCGCCGCCGGCGGCCTGCCCGTCGACATCGCCCAGACCGACGCCTACTACTTCGCCCCCCAGAAGGCGTTCGCCTCCGACGGCGGGCTGTGGATCGCGGTCCTGTCCCCGGCCGCCCTGGACCGGGTCCGCGAGATCGGCGCCACCGGCCGCTGGACGCCCGCGTCGCTGGACCTGCAGATCGCCGTCGACAACTCCCGCAAGGACCAGACCTACAACACCCCCGCGGTGGCGACGCTGGTCCTGCTCGCCGAGCAGATCGAGTGGATCCTGGCCCGCGGCGGGCTGGACTGGGCCACCGCGCGCACGGCGGCCAGTTCGCAGGTCCTGTACGACTGGGCCGGCGCCCGGGACTGGGCCACGCCGTTCGTCACCGAACCGCAGGCCCGCTCCCACGTCGTCGCGACGATCGACCTGGACGCCTCCATCGACTCCACCGCGCTGCTGGACGTGCTGCGCCGCAACGGGATCGTCGACGTCTTCCCCTACCGCAGCCTGGGCCGGAACCAGATCCGCGTCGGGGTGTTCCCGGCCGTCGAACCCGACGACGTGCGGGCCCTGACCGCCTGCGTCGACCACGTCGTGGACGCACTCAGGAAAGCCTGACCTGAATTCCCCGGGTTTTGTCAGGAAAGGCGTTCCTGTCTAGCGGGGAACGCCTTCCCTGGTTACCGTCGAATTCATGGCGACCGTGAACCTGGACCTCACCCCGATCCACCAGTGCTCCGTCGACGGCTGCACCTTCAACGCCTCGACGACGTGCCACGCCCCGGCCATCACCGTGGGCGACCACGGCGCGAACCACTGCGCCACGTTCCTGGGCATCCCGACCAAGCACTCGCCGACCAGCGACGGCCACGTCGGCGCGTGCCAGCTGTCCGACTGCACCCACAACTCCGACCTCACCTGCCACGCGGACAGCGTCGAGGTCGGCGTGGAGGCGTCCGGCGGCACCAAGTGCCTGACCTACAGCGCCGCCTGACGGGCCTGCGCCAGTTCCGCCGTCAGCATCCGCGCCAGCGCCGGCTCCACGCCCCACGCCCGCGTCAGCTCGTCGTACTCCGTCAGCAGCTCCGCCGCCCGTGACCCGCGCGGTGCGCCCGCGCGCACCGCGCGGATCATCGCGTTCCGGGGCGTGTGCGCGGAGTCGATGAACTCCACGACCTCGACGCGGTAGCCGAGGACCTGCAGCAGCAGCGAGCGCAGCGCGTCGGTCAGGACGTCGGCGAACCGCTCGCGCAGGATCGCGTGCCGCACCAGGGCAGTGCGGTTCTCGTGCAGCTGCCGCTGCACGTCGCGGTGGCAGCAGGGCGCGGCCAGCACCAGCGGCGCACCCCAGCGCACCGCGCGGGCCAGCGCCTCGTCGGTCGCGGTGTCGCACGCGTGCAGCGCCATCACGACGTCCGGGCGGGCGTCGGGGAACGGCTCGGCGCCGGCGATCGACCCCACCGCGAACTCCAGCCCCGGCAGCCCCGCCTCGGCCGCCGCGCGGCGACCGGTGGCGACGACGTCCTCCCGCACGTCCACCCCGACGGTCACGAGGTCCTTGCCGCGCTCGCGGGCCGCCCCGCCCAGCCAGCGGTGCGCCGCGAACGTCAGGTACGCGTTGCCGCACCCCAGGTCCACCGCCCGCACCCGGTCGCCGCCGCCGGACAGGACCGTCGGGGCCAGCGGGGCGAGCTGGCGGACGAACGCCTCCACCTGGCGGCGCTTGTCCCCGCCGGCCCCCAGCACGCGGAACATCGGGTCGTCGGGGTCCACCAGGCGCTGCTTGGCCCGGTCGTGCGCGCGCGGGCCGGCCTCGTGCCGCGCCGGGGCCCGGTGCACCTGGGCCTCGCCCTTCTTGGTGATCCGCACCTGCACGACCTCGGTGGCCGTCTCGACGTGCAGGTTCCCGTACGCCTGCGCGAGCAGCTCGTCCACGGCGTCCCCGGCCCGGTCCACCGGGACGTTGCGGGTGGAGACGACCGGCCCGGTGCGGGCGACGAACTGCAGGTGCGGGCCGTCCTTCAGCCGCACCGGCCGGACCTCCACCCGCTCGGCCGCGGGCGGCTCCACGCCCTTGCGCCGACCCGCCGCGACCGCCCGGGACAGGTTCGGGGTGTCCAGCAGCAGGGTGCGGACGTCGGCCAGGGCGGTGGTGAGGTCGGTGGGCACGCCCCCATTCTCCGCCCGCCCCACCGCGATCAAGGACACAGTCGCCGCGATCGAGGACACAGTCGCCGCGATCGAGGACACAGTCACCGCGATCAAGGACACAGTCACCGCCCGGCGCCCGCTGTCCTTGATCGCCGACGTTCAGTCCTTGATCGCGGGAGCGCTGTCCTTGATCGCGGTGGGGGTGGGGGTGGTGTCCCCGCCGTCCGCCTGGTGCCCCTGAGCGCGTCCCCGCTCCGGCACCGGCACCAGCCGGACGCGCGGGGCGCCGCGCCAGGAGACGCTGACCCGCACCCGCGCCCGCCGCAGCAGGAACACCCCGACGGCGACGCCGACCAGCGCGGAGGGGATCGACCCGACCAGGACCGACCAGGACGGGCCGAACGCCGTCCCCACCCAGCCGACGAACGGACCGCCCAGGACGGTGCCGCCCTGCACGAGCGACATGTACAGCGCCATCACCCGTCCCCGCACGGCCGGTTCGGTGCTCATCTGCACCGTGGCGTTCGCGGTCGTCAGCAGCGTCAACGACGCCAGCCCCATGAACGGCAGCACCAGCAGGTACAGCCCGTACGTCGGCATCACGGCGGCCAGGGAGGCCAGCACCCCGAACGCGACGGCGGCCCCGACGAGGAGCCGGTAGCGGGGCCGCTCGCGGCGGGCGGCGACGAGCGCCCCGGCCAGCGAGCCGACCGCCAGCACCGTCCCGGCGAGCCCGTACCCGGCCGAGCCGGTGCCGTACTCCACGCTCGTCATGAGGGCGCTGGTGAGCTGGAAGTTCAGCCCGAACGTCCCCACGACCCCCACCAGGACGAAGATCGCCACGAGGTCGGGCCGGGCCCGCACGTAGGCCAGCCCCTCGCGCATGCCGCCGCTGCCCTTCGCCGGCTTCGGCCGCGGCACCGGCTCGGCCGGCCGCATCAGGTGCAGCATCACCAGCGGGGCGACGAACGACAGGGCGTTGAGCACGAACACCGGGCCGGTCCCGATCCAGGCGATGAGGACGCCCGCCAGGGCGGGACCGACCAGCCGCGCGGAGTTGAAGGACGCCGAGTTCAGGCCGATGGCGTTCGGCAGGTCCTCGCGGGGGACGAGCTGGCCGACGAACGTCTGCCGCACCGGGCCGTCGATCGCCGAGGCGCAGCCCAGCAGGGCGGCCAGCACGTACACGTGCCACAGCTGCGCCGCACCGCTGATCACCAGCGCCCCCAGCACCAGGCCGAGCAGGCCCATGACCGCCTGGGTGACCATCAGGGTGCGCCGCTGCGGGAACCGGTCGGCGACGGTGCCGGCGACGGGGGCCAGCAGCAGGATCGGGCCGAACTGCAGGCCGGTGGTGATCCCGCCGGCCGTCCCGGACCCGTCGGTCAGGACCTGGATGACCAGCCAGTCCTGCGCGACGCGCTGCATCCAGGTGCCGGTGTTGGACACCAGGGCGCCGCTGAACCAGAGCCGGTAGTCGCGGTGGTGCAGCGAGCGGAACGTCTGGCTCACTCGCTGATCACCGAGTTCAGGATGGTGACGGCGGCGGCCAGGGTGGCGCGGTCGTCGGGGCTCAGGCCGTCGAGGCGGCGGCTGAGCCAGGCGGAGCGGCGCGCGCGGGTCTCCTCCACGACCCGGTGACCGGCCTCGGTCGCCGAGACCAGGACCTGGCGGCCGTCGTCGGGGTGGTCGCTGCGGGCGAGCAGGCCGGACTCGACGAGCGCGGCGATGGTGCGGGTCATGGACGGGGGCCGGACGTGCTCGGCCTCGGCGAGGTCGCCGGGGGTGCGCGGTCCGCCGCCGTGCAGCTGGGACAGCACGGAGAACTGGCCGTCGGTGAGCTCGTCGACGCTCTTCTGGGCGCGCAGCCGGCGGGCGGTGCGCAGCACGCAGACGCGCAGGTCGACGGCGAGGCGGTCCTCGGTGGGCTGGTCCGGGTGGGCCGCCGGCGGGGGCGGGGCGGGAGGCGACTCCGCTCGAAGTGGTGTCACCGGGCCACTGTAATCGTGACTCGAGGTAATTACCACTGCGAACGAGGTGGCGAAGGCGCGGACGAACTACCGCAGCGCTACACGGCGCGTTAGAGTCGGTCACGTTGGGTGATGGTTTCGCGGGTGGTCCCAGAGCCTGCGGCGCAGAGGTGGAGCGGGCGAGTGAGTGGATCTGCGGCGACGTCAGCCACCCGTCGGGCCCGGCGGGCCCTGGAGCGAGCCGCCGCGGCGGTCGCCGAGGCCGACGCCGCGGTCGGGGACCGGCGCCCCCGGCTCGCCGACGTGGACCTCGCCGTCACCCACGACGACCTCGACGCCCCCGGCACCCTCGAGGTGACCACCCGCGCCGCGGCGCAGCACGACACCGCGACCGCCGTCCTGCGGGCCCAGCGGCGGTTCAACGAGTGCACCGAGACCGCCGTCCTCGGCGAGGAGCTCGTCGTCGAGGTCCACGCCGCCGGGTACCAGCGCGTGCTGCTGCTGGAGACCGTCGCCCGGTCCCGGCACCGCGAGCTGGAGGTCCTCGCCGCCCGCGGCGACCTGCTGCTCGTCCCCGGCCGCCGCATCACCGGCAACGACCTCACCCGCATGTCGCCGTCCGCCGTCGTCGAGCTCGTCCCCGGCCACCCGCGGGCACCCCGGCTGGCCGTCTGGGGCACCGCCGGCACCGCCGGCCCCCGGCTGGAGGTCCTCGCCGCCGCCGCCGGCGCCGCCTGGCGCGCGCTCGTCGCCTCCGCCGAGGCCGCCCGCGCCGACCGCGAGTCCACCGGCGCCAGCCTCCTGCTGTCCGGGGCCCTGCGCCTGGCCGGGCTGGGGTCCTGGGCGTGGGACCCCGCCACCGGGGTCGTGACCCTCGACGACCGGCTGCGGGAGATGCTCGGGATGAGCGCCGCCGACCCCGACCCGGACCTGGAGACGTGGCGGCTGCGCATCCACCCCGACGACCGCGGGCCCTTCACCGGCGTCGAGGACCCCGCCGCCCACGCCGGCACCTCCGCGCCCTACCCGTTCCGCATCGCCTCCGCCGACGGCACCGAACGCACCTTCCTCGGCATGAGCGTCCCGCTGGCCACGACCAGCTCCAGCGTCGTGCAGGGCCTCGTGCTCGACGTCTCGGCGGGGGAGAAGTCCACCGGCGAGCTCGTCCGGCTCGCCCAGTGCGACTCCCTGACCGGGCTGGCCAACCGGGCCGTGCTCGACGTCCGCCTCGCCGAGGCCCTCGACGCGGCCAGCCCCGGGAACGCCGTCGCGCTCGTCCTGCTCGACCTCGACCGCTTCAAGCTCGTCAACGACACCCTCGGCCACCAGATCGGCGACGCGCTGCTGCGGCAGGTCGCCGTCCGGCTCGAGGACGCCGCCCCGCCCGGAGCGACCCTGGCCCGCCTCGGCGGGGACGAGTTCGTCGTCATGGTCCCCGGCGTGGGCCGCGTCGAGGCCGCCGCCATCATGGCCCGCGACATGATCCGCCGGCTGCGGGCGCCCATGCTGCTGCCCGGGCTGCCCGAACCGTTCGTCTGCACCTCCAGCGCCGGCATCGCCGTCGGCCACGAGGGCACGGCCGACGACCTCTTCCGCAGCGCCGACATGGCCCTCTACCGGGCCAAGGACGGCGGCCGCGACCGCGTCGCCGTCTACGACACCGCCATGCGCGAGGAGGCCCAGGCCCGGCACGTCGCCGAGCACCGCGTCCGCCGCGCGCTGCGCACCGACGGGCTGCGGGTCGTCTGGCAGCCCATCGTGGACCTGCGCAGCGACCAGCTCGTCGCCGCCGAGGCCCTCGTCCGCCTCGACGACCCCGTCGAGGGCATCCTGGAACCGAAGCACTTCGTCGACACCGCCGAGGACACCGGGCTCATCGTCGACGTCGACACCTGGGTCCTGGGGGAGGTGCTGCGCCAGCTGCGGGAGTGGCGCCGCGACGGCGTCGGGCTCCAGGTCTCCTTCAACGTCTCCGGCAAGACCCTCGAGCACCCCGCCTTCGCCCACCGCCTCGCCCACAGCGTCGAGTCGACCGGCGCGGCGGGCAGTTCCCTGCTCGCCGAGGTCACCGAACGCACCCTCATCGACCTGTCGACCTCCACGCGCGCCAGCCTGGGGGAACTGCGCAGCATCGGCGCGCGCGTCGGCCTCGACGACTTCGGGACCGGCTACTCCTCGCTGTCGTACCTGGACCGGTTCCCGTTGAGCTTCCTGAAGATCGACATGAGTTTCGTCCGGCCGCTGGGGTCCTCCGACCGCGCCGAGGCCGTCGTCGAGGCGCTCATCAGCCTCGCCCACGCCCACGGCATGGTCGTCACCGCCGAGGGCGTCGAGACGGAGCTGCAGGCCCGGGTGCTGCGGGAGATGGGCTGCGACCGGGCCCAGGGCTGGCTGTTCGGCCGTCCCGTGGCGGCCGGCCTGCTGCCGCTCGGCTCACGCCCGTAGCGCCGCGCCCAGCCGCCGCGCGCCCTCGGCGAGCACGTCGGGGGCGTGGGTCGTGAACGACAGCCGCAACGTCGACCGGTCCGGGTCCCCGGCGTGGAACGCCTCGCCCGGCACGAACGCGACGCCGTGCTCCAGGGCGACCGGCAACCGCGACGCCGCGTCCACCCCCGCCGGCAGCTGCACCCAGGTGAACATCCCGCCGTCGGGCCGCGACCACCTGCTGCCCACGGGCAGCTCGGCCGCCAGCGCCTCCAGCAGCGCGTCGCGGCGCGGGGCGTAGGCGGCCACCACGCGGGCGACGTGCGCGTCGAGGTCGGTCGCGGCGAGGTACTCCGCGGCCGCGGCCTGGTCGACCGTCGACGTCTGCAGGTCCGCGGCCTGCTTGGCCACGACCACCGCCGGGCGCACCGCGCGCGGCAGCCGCGCCCAGCCCAGCCGCAGGCCCGGCGCCCCGACCTTGGAGAAGCTGCCCAGGTGGATCGTGGCCGCCCCGGCCGGCTGCGCCGCGATCGGCGCGAGGTGCTCCCCGGCGTAGCGCAGCTCCCCGTACGGGTCGTCCTCCACGACCCACACCCCGTGCTCGGCGGCCAGTTCGGCGACGCGGGCCCGGCGGTCGGCGGCCAGCGTCCGCCCGGTGGGGTTCGCGAAGTTCGGGACGAGGTACAGCACCGCGGGGCGGTGCGTCGCGAACACCTCCTCCACGGCCTCGGGCAGCACGCCCTCGTCGTCGCTCGCGACCCCCACCAGCCTCGCCCCGGCCAGCGTGAACGCCTGCAGCGCAGCGAGGTAGCTGGGTTCCTCGACGGCGACGACCGCGCCGGGGTCCAGCAGGGCCGTCGTCAGCAGCGTCAGCGCCTGCTGCGATCCGGTCGTGACGAGCAGGTCGTCGGCGGCCGTCGGCAACCCGCGCCGGGTCAGCCGCGCGGCCACCAGCTCGCGCAGCCGCACGTCGCCCTCGGTCGCCGCGTACTGCAGGTTCCGGCGCGCGCCCGGTCCGGACAGCGCCCGGTCGTAGGCCGCCCGCAGGCCCTCGACGTCGAACAGCTCCGGGGCGGGCAGGCCACCGGCGAGCGAGATGACGTCCCGGACGCCCGTCAGCGCGAGCAGGTCGCGCACCGGGGAGGAACGGACACCGGACAGGCGGGCGGACAGCGGCGGGTGGTTCGGCGGGTGGTTCGGCGGGCGGTTCACGAGGACCCCTCGGGCGGCGGCGGTGGACGGGCGTCGGGCCGCGACCGTTCGTGACGTCGGGCGGGACGGGGGGCGCCGCCGGGGGTGAGGAGCGCCGCCGCCGAGCCTACCGCCGCCGCCGGAGGGGTCTCAGCGGGGTTTCAGGCCCGGTGCACGTGGGCGGCGTCGGCCTGCGCGACCGGCCGGACCACCACCTTGTCGAGGTCGACGTGCGCGGGGCGGGTCACGGCGAACGCGATGACGTCCGCGACGTCCTCGGCGCTCAGCGGCGTCAGGCCCTCGTACACCTTGTCCGCCGCCTCCTGCGACCCCAGCCGGACCAGGGAGAACTCCGTCTCCACCATCCCGGGGGCGATCTCGGTGACCCGGATCGGCTCGCCCAGCAGTTCCTGGCGCAGCGTCCGCACGAGCGCGTTCACCCCGTGCTTGACGGCCGTGTACCCGCCGCCGCCGGGGTAGACCTCGAAACCGGCGATGGACCCCAGGACCACGACGTGGCCGTTGCCGCCGCGGCGCATGCCCGGCAGCAGCGCCTGGTGCACCCGCAGGACCCCGACGACGTTGGTGTCGTACATGGTCTTCCAGCCCTCGGGGTCGCCGTCCTCGATCCGGTCGCTGCCCAGGGCGCCCCCGGCGGAGTGCACGACCACGTCGACGTCGCCGACCTGCTCGGCCATCGCGGCCACCGACGCGGCGTCGGTCACGTCGAGGGCGACGGCCCGGCCGCCCACCTCCCGCGCCAGCGCCTCCAGGCGGTCGACGCGGCGGGCGGCGGCGACGGTCGCGAAACCCGCCGCGGCCAGGGCCCGCACCGTGGCGGCGCCGATGCCGCTGCTGGCGCCGGTGACGAGGGCGGTCCGCTGGGGGGTCTCGGGAGCAGGCATGGTCCTCATCCCAGCAGACCGGCCCCGCGCGGGGGACACTGGCCCCGTGCCGCTGTTCCTGCCGCCGTCGAAGGCCAAACCCCCGCCGCCGCCGGTGCGGACCGACGACCGCCGGCCCGTCCTGGTGGGCCTGGTCGTGTGGGCCGTGCTGCTCGGCGTCGCGATCGCCGTCCCCGAGGTGCGCGACACCGGCGAGGGTCGCTGGCTGGGGTCCTGCGTCGCCGGGCTGGCGCTGGGGCTCGTCGGGCTGGCCCACCTGCACCGCCGCGGGCGCCGCGGGCGGTAGCGGGTCCGCGGCCCACCCCGTGGACCGGGGCGCGCCGACCCCGGGGCGCGTGACCTCAGAGCCCCAGGCGGTCGGCGAGGGCTTCGATCGTGGCGTCGGCGAAGGCGTCGGCCGGGTCGAAGGTGTTCGCCAGCTGGCCGAACAGCTCGCTGCTCACCAGCCCCAGCAGGGCCGTCCAGCACTGGGCCGCGAGGACGATGAGAGCCGCCGGCACCTCGCCGGCCCCGGCTGAGGCGACGCGGGCAGCGCCCTCCGCCAGTCGCGGCGGCAGGGGCGGGGAGGTCGCGGGGCCGTCCAGGCCCTCGAGCACCGACAGCAGTGCCAGCGGGGCCCGCGCGCCGGCCGCCGTGGTCCGCTCGTCGCCCCGGTAGCCGGGGACGGGCGAGCCGTGGACGAGGGCGTACTCGTGCGGGTGCTCCAGGGCCCACGTGCGGAAGGCGCGGCAGCCCCCGGTGAAGCGGGCCCGGCGTGAGGCTCCCCGCCGGGGGGCGACCGCCGCCTCGACCGCGTCGGCGACGTCGTCGTAGGCCTCCACGATCAACGCCGTCAACAGCTCGTCGCGCGTCGCGAAGTACCGGTAGAGGGCGGAGGAGGCCAGGCCCAGCTCCCGGGCCACGGCGCGCACCGACAGCGCGGCCGCTCCGGAGGCGGCGAGCTGGTGGCGGGCGGCGGCCAGGATGTCGGCGGTGAGCTCTCGACGGGCACGTTCGCGGGCGGTGGGGACGGTGGGCACGTCCTGGATCCTGCCACGGCGCGGAGCACCGATCACGTCGGAGAGCACTGCTCTTGCCCGGAGGTGCGGACGGGTGCATGCTGGTCGGCATGACGAGATCAGTGCTCTCTCCCAAGACCACCGCTCACAGTCCCGTCCCGCGCTACGTCGCCCCGGACCTGCTCACCCGGCGCCTGCTCAACCCCCTGGTGGCCGCCGCGACGCGCCTGGGGCTGCCGCTGGCCGGGTCCCGCGTGCTCGCCGTGCGGGGGCGCAGCAGCGGGCAGTGGCGCACGACTCCGGTGAACCCCCTCGCGATCGACGGGGTGCAGTACCTCGTGGCCCCCCGCGGCCACACGCAGTGGGTCCGCAACCTGCGGGCCGCGGGCACCGGGGAGCTGCGCTCGGGCCGGCGGTCGCAGGCCTTCACCGCGGTGGAGGTGACCGACGCCGACAAGCCGCCCCTGCTGCGGGAGTACCTGCGCCGCTGGGCGTGGGAGGTCGGCGTGTTCTTCGACGGGATCGACGCCGGTGCGAGCGACGCCGACCTGCTGGCCGCCGCACCGAAGCACCCGGTCTTCCGGATCACGACCGTCCCCGCCGGGCGCTGAGGACCCGCCCCGCCGCTGCGCAGGTCCGCGCCCCGCCCGCGGGCACCCGCCGGTGACGTCCCGCGAGCGACGCCGCGGTCAGGGCGCGCGCAGCGCTGCGCCCGGGGACCCGACCGGCGGGGACGGGTCCCGACCGAGCCCGGGCAGCTCCCCGGCCAGCACGGCGGCCGCCGCCGCCGGGTCCTCCAGCAGCCGCGCCAGCGGACCGCGGGCCCACCAGGCCCCGGCCGCGTGCGCCAGGCCCCGGGCCGCCGCCGCCGGGGAGGTCGCCACGACGTGCCCGTCGACGACCCAGAAACCCACCGCGGCCCCGTCGCACGTCAGCGCCCCGACGTGCGTCCACGACGGCGCGAGCCCCGGGACCAGCGCGAACGCGGCGGCCGGGACGGCCCGCTCCCGCCCCGCCGGGTGCTCCAGGTGACCGTCGGCGCGGTCGGAGGCCAGGTCGAGGTCGAGCAGGTCGGCCACCCGCGCGGCGCCGGGGACCAGCAGCCGCGGGCCCAGGTCGGTGCGCTGCGCCCACGCGGGGTCGTCGGCCACCACCACGTCGGCGGCGTCGGCGACCACGGGCTCCCCGCGGGTGTCCAGCGCGGCCAGGCGCTCGGGGGCCAGCGGCCCCGCCTGCCCGGCCAGGCGGCCCAGGACGCTCCACAGCACCAGCAGGTCCGCCGCGTCCGGGGCCCGCCGGGCGCTGAGGTCGAGCAGGCCCTCGAGGTCGCCGGCCCCCGCGCCGGTCAGGTCGGGCAGCACGCCCAGCACCCGGCGCACCGGCGCGGGCAGCTGCGCCGTCCACCCCGGCGCAGCGGGCAGCCAGCCGGGCGCGGTCCCCGCCGGGTCCCGGGTCACCGAGGGCGCCGGGCCGTGGTGGCGCAGCCACCACGCGGTGTGGCCGGTGCGGCGGTGCGGGCCCAGCACCCACGGCTCGGTCAGCGCCCGCACCCCGGCGGGGTCGGCGGCCAGCGAGGCGAGCAGCTGCGGCCACTGCGCGACGACGAGGTCCAGGTCCCGCACGGCCCCGGCCGCCGCGGCGGCCGTGCCCTCCAGCGGGTCGTCCAGGACGTCGCCCCAGACGTCCTCGACGTACTCCCCGAAGTCGGCCAGCCCCAGGTCCCGGGCCGCCTCGACGTCGGTGAGGTCGACCTCGGGCAGGTCCGCCAGGGCCGGGCCGGACAGCACCCCCACCGCTTCGAGGACCCCGGACCCCCACTCCCGCAACAGGTTCGGGTCGACGCGGCCCACCTCGGCCGGGTCCAGCGCCCGCTCGGCCAGCGTCCCGGGCAGCACGAGGGCACCGGCGGGGGTGAGCTCGCCGTCCTCGTCGGGCAGGGCCAGGTCGGACAGCCACGGCAGGGTGCGGCGCACCCGGTCCACCGCCGCGCGGTCCACCGCGCCGGACGGGCCGTCGGGCAGGACGACCCCCGCGACCAGCGACAGCACCGCGTCGGCCACCTCCTCGGGGTCCTCGGCGTCCGGGGACGCCACGACGGCCGCGCGGACCGCGGGGTCGGTCAGGACCGCCCACGCCCCGCCCTCGCGGGCGCCCAGGCGCACCAGCAGGTCGCGGGCGGCGCCGAGCGCCACCTCCGGGTCCACCACCCGCAGCCCGAACGGCGCGAACACCCGCGCCCGGCCGTCGCCCAGCGCGTCCGCCGCGCGCCCGGCGTCCAGCAGCACCAGGTCGCGCACCCCGTGCACGCGGCGACCGTCCAGCAGCGGGACCGCCAGGCCGCTCATCGCCTCCCGGGCCACCGGGTCGGCCGCGGCCAGCGGCGCCAGCGCCGCGAACAGCGCCCGCGCGGTCGGGCCGTCCCCGCCGGGCAGCACGTCCAGCACCTCGGCCAGGCCCATCCGCGTCACGCCCAGCTCCGTCAGCAGCCGGTCGTCGCGCCGCGGCGCGGGCACCAGCCCGGCCAGCACGGGAGCCAGCGCCGCCAGCAGCGCCGGGTCGTCCGCGCCCGGACCGGTGAGGGCGACCGCGCTGCCGGGCCGCACCGGCAGCGGGAGCCCGTCGACGGTCTCGACGCACACCAGCAGCGGCACGTCGCGGACCCGGTCCAGCACCCGGCGGCGCAGCTCGGCGTCGACCCGGCCCACCGCCGCGCCGTACGGCACCAGCGCGAGCGCGTCCCCGCCCTCGGCCGCGACCTCGGCCAGCAGGTCCCCGTACGCCGCGGCCGCCGCGTCCAGCAGCACCTCGCTGGCCCGCCCCGGCGCGATCCGGCGCCGGTCCGGACCCAGCGGGAACGTCGCCACCAGCAGCGCCGGCCACGGCAGGTCCTCGTCGGTGGGGGTCGGCGCGCACACCACGCCGGGGGAGGCGACCTGCGGGGTGCGCGGCAGCGCCCACGTCAGCGACCACCCCAGCCGCCTCCGGTCCTCCACCCCGCGCCCGGCCACGTCGGCCGGGTCCAGCCGCCCGCGGCGGTGCAGCACGCGCCAGCGCTCGCCGACCTCCCCGACCCGCGCCCGCGGCCCGCCGGGGACCTCCACGACGACCTCGGCCAGCCCCGGCAGCGCCAGCAGCAGCACGTCCGCCGCGCCCGCCGGCAGCGCCGCCAGCTGGTCGGCCACGAACGCGCGGGCGGCCGCGTCGCGCAGCGGCAGCTCCACGACGGTGTCGTACCCGGTCGGCACGGCCGCGGCCCCCGGCGCCGGGAACGGCAGCCGCAGCACCGGTGCGTGCCCGTCGCGGGCGGTCAGCTCGGCGACCGCCCCGACCGAGCCCCGCGTGCGGATCAGCTCGGCGGAGCCGTTGCGGGAGAAGCGGACCGCCCCGGTCGACGAGCGCACGGACGGGTCGTCGGTGACGGCCAGGACGGCGGCGAAACCCACCCCGAACCGGCCCACGGACCCCGCCTCGTCCCGCTTGGCGCTGGCCCGCAGCGTCGCCAGCCCCTCCACGCCCGCCGCGGTCAGCGGAGCGCCGGTGTTCGCGGCCAGCAGGCGCCCCGGGCCCCCGGCGGGGTCGTCCTCCAGGCGCAGCAGCAACCGCCCCGGCACCCCGGCGCCCGCGGCCGCGTCGGCGGCGTTCTGCGCGAGCTCGACGACGAGCCGGTCGCGGTAGGCGCCGAGGGCGGCGTCCTCCTCGGCGTTGGCGTCCTCCCGCAGCCGCGCGGGCGAGGCGTTCCAGGCGGCCAGGACGCGGTCGCGGACCGCGCCGGTCCCGAAGGGGTCTTCCGCGGTCAGCGGCCGGCCTCGACGCCCTCGACGGCCTCAGCGGTGTCCTCGGCAGTGCCCCCGGTGGTGGCGTCACCGGCCGGGAACAGCTCGAGGGCCGCGGGGGACAGGTCGTCGATGAGGGGGCTCGCCGGCTCGTCGGGGGTGACCTCGACGTCGGTCTCGCTGTGGGCGCCGCAGCCGTGGTCGGCGCTCACGACGCGACCGTCCTCGGGGGACCACTCGCTGGCGCAGACCCCGAACACCTGGCGCAGCGACCCGGCCAGGAGCACGAAGAACCCGCAGGTCGAGCACTGGGCCTTGGCGTTCTCCGCGATCTCGGTGCGCGGGCCGCGGTCGCCGTCGTACCAGCGGGCGGCGGCCTCGCTGCGGCCCAGCGGCGACAGGACGCGCTCGCGGCCCAGGCCGAGCTCGAACAGCGCCACCCGGTCGGCGTCCTCGTCGCCGGTCTCCTCGTAGCCCTGCTCCAGCAGCGGGTCGTGCTCCTTGCGCGGCAGCGTGTCCTGCGGGCCGACGTCGCCGGGGGACAGCCGCTCGGCCCACGGCAGCCACTGCGGGGGCTGCAGCGCGTCCTCGCCGGGCAGCAGGCAGACCTCGTTGACCGTGACGTTCCGGGCCCGCGAGGCGCGGGTGACGGTGACGGTCCAGCGCCAGCCGCGGTAGCCCGGCAGCAGGCACGCGAAGGTGTGGCTGACGATGCGGTCGCCCTCGGCGACGGCGTCGAGGTGCTCCCCGACGGTGCCCTCGTCGGCGACCTCCTCGGCCGCGGCCCGCGCCAGCTCCACGGCCCCGGCCGCGGCGGCGTCCAGCGTCGGCTTGCGCGGGCGGCGGACCCGGGGGGCGGCCACCGGCGTGGTGCCCCCGGCCGTGCCCCCGGCCGTGTCCCCGGTGGTCTCCTGGCTCACGCTCACGCCTCGATGTCGTCGGCGACGGCCCGCAGCACGGTGGCGATCTTCTTCGCACCGGACTTGTCGGGGTAGCGGCCGCGGCGGAAGGAGCCGGAGACGCCGTCGAGCAGCTTGATGAGGTCCTCCACGATGGGGACCATGTCCTCGGGCTTCTTGCGGGTGGCCCGGGCGACGGAGTGGACGGGGTCCAGGACCCGGACCGAGAGCGCCTGGTTGCCGTTCTTGCCCTGCACCACGCCGAAGTCGACGCGGGTGCCCTTCGACAGCGTCGCGGTGCCGGTGGGCAGCGCCGAGGCGTGCACGAACACCTCGCTGCCGTCCTCGGCGGCGAGGAAGCCGAACCCCTTGTCGGCGTCGAACCACTTGACCTTGCCAGTCGGCACGGGAACCTTCTCCAGTTGCGGGCGCCGGGCGCGGCGGCCGGGTGGCCGCGCGCACCGGCGGGTGCGTTCGGGTGTCTGCCGGTCCGCGTCCGGCGGACCGCGAGGTCGCCAGGACGGGGAGCCGTCGGTCCAGGTTAACGGGGGACCGGGACCACCCGCTCCTCCTCGCGCAGGTCGGCGACGTGCGTGGCGAGCCACTCGGGGAAGTCCTCCAGCCCCGCGAGCACGACGTCGGCGCCGGCCTCGAGCAGGGCGGCCGCGTCGTGCGCGCCCGTCGTGACCCCCACCGACACCGCACCGGCCACCGCGGCCGCCCGCACGTCCCCGGGGTGGTCCCCGACGTAGGCGGTGGCCCCCAGCTCGGCCAGCCGCACCCCCTTCTGCTCGGCGAACAGGTCCCCGGCGACGTCGCCGGCGGCGACGGCGCCGTCCAGGCCCGCCACCGCCAGGACGCGGTGCACGTTCGGGGTGTGCTTGGCGCTGACGACGACGCTGCGCCCGCCGTGGGCGGCGGGAGCGGCCAGCGCGCGGTCCGCGCCGGGGTAGGCGCGCACCGAGGCGACCCCCAGCGACGGGTACAGCTCGCGGTAGCGCGCGGCGAGCGCGTCGAGCTGCGCGGCCGGGGTGCCGGGGGCGAGCCCGGCCAGGATCAGCTCCAGCGGCATGCCCGCGTAGGGCCGGGTGTCGGCGGCCGTCACCGCGACGCCGACCTCGGCCAGGACCGCGCGCAGCGTCGCCGTGATGCCCTCGCTGGAGTCGACCAGCGTCATGTCCAGGTCGAAGCCCACCACCGGGACCCGGGCCGGTGCCCCGGTCGGTGCCCCGGTCGGTGCCCCGGTCGGCGCGGGCGTCGGGGCGGGGTCGGGCGTGCGGGTCATGGGGCCGACCCTACGTGCCGGACCCCGGCCGACCGTCGGCGATCACCCGGTGAGAGGCTGCCGGAGCCGGTTGCGCGCCCCCGGCGGCTGCGCGAAGGTCACGGGTGCGGTACGGGGTCGCCAGGCCGGTCCACGTCCCGCACGGACGATCGCTGACGAGGAGAAGGCATGGCTGACTACACGCTTCCGGATCTGCCCTACGACTACTCCGCGCTCGAGCCCCACATCTCCGGGGCGATCATGGAGCTGCACCACGACAAGCACCACGCCACCTACGTGGCGGGGGTGAACACGGCGCTGGAGAAGCTGGCCGAGGCCCGCGAGAAGAACGACCTCGCGACGGTCAACCTGCACGAGAAGAACCTCGCGTTCAACCTCGGCGGTCACGTGAACCACTCGGTGTTCTGGCCGAACCTGTCCCCCGACGGCGGGGACAAGCCGACCGGCGAGCTGGCCGCGGCGATCGACGCGGACTTCGGCTCCTTCGACGGGTTCCGGGCGCACTTCGCCGCGACCGCGCTGGGCATCCAGGGCTCGGGCTGGTCGATCCTGGCCTGGGACTCCATCGGGCAGAAGCTGCTCAACGTCCAGCTGTACGACCAGCAGGGCAACCTGGCGCTGGGCCTGGTGCCGATCGTCGTGCTCGACATGTGGGAGCACGCGTTCTACCTGGACTACAAGAACGTGAAGCCGGACTACGTCAAGGCGTGGTGGAACGTCGTGAACTGGGCCGACGCGCAGGCCCGCTTCGACCGCGCCCGCACGCAGACGAACGGCCTCATCGTCCCCTGACCCGCGGGTCGGACGGCTGAGCCGGAGGGCGGGACCGGGACCGGTCCC